>CAOXUF010000182.1:2041-5270 GCA_948560485.1 uncultured Eubacterium sp. | reverse complement strand
TAATATGTTCTGTCCTGAATAATTATATAGTCTTTTTTTTTTTTTTTTAACGTTTCTATCGCTTTTTTATCCACCAGATACATTGTCAGTTTTTTCTTCAGCACTTGATTAAAATATTTCTGGGTTGCCAGAAAACATTTTTTCAAATCTTTATCTTTACAGCAGGGAACTGAGGAATAATATTGTCCTTTTCCACTCTTTGCTACCCACATCAATCCATATTCATTTGTAAAATACCATGTAGGATAACTGTTTTCCCATAAGAATAAATCCAGCAGGTTGCTGTCAGCTGTTTCGGGACGTCTCAAATTATAATATTTGTTAAGTTCATCGTAATCTTCTATCTTTATTTCCTTTAATTGGTCTTCCATGATTCCAAACTACCTTTTCGAAAATGTATATTAATTTTTAAATTTATGTATATTAAACTTCCTCTAAAAGAGCAATTGCCTGAGAAGATATTCCAAGTCCCTGCCCGGTGAATCCCAATCCTTCTTCTGTAGTTGCTTTAATGCACACCTGACTTTCATGAATATCTAATGCGCCTGCTACATTTTTTACCATCTCTTCACGATACATGGCAAGTTTCGGTCTCTGGCATATAATTGTCGCATCAATATTGCCAATTTTATAATGGTTATCTTCTAATAAGTTTCCTACATGTTCTAGCAATTTGATACTGGAAATACCTTTATACTGTGGGTCTGTATCAGGAAAATGTTTGCCAATATCACCAAGAGCTGCTGCTCCTAATAATGCATCCATAATCGCATGAACGACTACATCCGCATCCGAATGCCCCAACAATCCCAATTCGTATGGAATCTCCACACCACCTAATATTAATTTTCTTCTTTCAACTAACTTATGGACATCATATCCCATACCAATACGCATACTGTCCTCCTAATATTATATATTTTTTCGCACAGTCAATTTATTATACCACATTTTAGGATAAATTCATTATTATAATGCAAAAAAATAAGACTTAATATACATTTTTGTTGTACATCAAACCCGTTTTTTAGCAATAAAAAAGTAGCGAGAAAGGGATTCGAACCCCCGACACCACGGGTATGAACCGTGTGCTCTAGCCAACTGAGCTATCTCGCCACATTATTATAGATGCTTTCGCATCAATATTTATTTGTACTTTTTAAATAATGTAATGGGACCTACAGGGCTCGAACCTGTGACCCCCTGCTTGTAAGGCAGATGCTCTCCCAGCTGAGCTAAGATCCCATACAGAATTTAAACTGCTTTATTAATATAAACGTTTCAGTAACTATTGTCAACAACTTTTTTACAAAAAATACATTTTTTTCTACGAAATTCTTTTTATAAAGAAAATACTTTTCATTTATTATACTTTTTTAATATATAAGGGCAGAATAATCTGCCCTTATTACATTATTATTGTATTCGATCGGAATCTATCATCACATTCTTCCAGTCATAATCTACTTCTTTATAAGTAGAGTCAACTACTTTAAGAATATTATTATACAAATATTCATGTCCGGAAAAATTCTTCATTAAAACTTCATCATACAGTATCTTTGCAACATCAAATACCCGATATGCCGAAACATTACTATAATAATAAGTTCCATCTTCCATCAGTGCATATGCTCTGACTTTATACTTAGCATTAAATTCTGCAACATTCTTCTTTGAAAACAATGTTGTTCTTGCAAAATATGTCGCTGTAGTCGAATTACCCATCTGAACAGACAATGTTCCTACATCTGTAGATTCCATAGAAGCAATATATGGATTATCATTTCCTACATACATATCATCATCCTCTATGGCATAGGATTGATTTCCATTTTGGATAATAGCATACACAAATCCCCATTTAGAAACTTTTTTTCCATCAATCACAGGTTCTACAGAACCAATTACCCTGCTTCCTTCTGAAACTGTACTAATCTGATATCCTTCAACTCTAACAGTATCTTTTACAACAATCTCAGGTTTTGACGGATCTCTTGTTGTCTCTTCCTCTTTCTGCATGTTCCATATGCCCATTTCATAAAATGAGTATCCATAACCTGTACCACGCTTTGTACCATACATTCTGACATACCTTGTATTATATGTCTGTCCCAGATCTATCTGTACATTTTTATTCGTTGTGGCATTTACAACTGCTACAGTCTTCCATTCATTTGCATCATCAGAAACCTGTACATAATATTTTGCTGCATAAGCTCCTTCCCACATAAATCCAACTTTATTGATATCTTTCTTTGCACCTAAATCTACATACAACCATTGTGGGTCTGCAGATTCTGTCTCCCATCTTGTTCCTGTATTTCAATCTACTGCATAAGATGCACTCTGTTTCTCATTCGATGCATAAGCCTGACAGCCTACCGCCATATTGCCATTTGCTTTTGTAAATGCATCTGCATTAACGATTTCTCCTTGAACAGGTTTCAGTCCATCTGGGTTCAATCCTGCATCAGGGTCTGTATAAGTACCGCCTACAGATGTATATGTATCATTTCCGGATACCGCAGGAATTACTGCCTGAGAATATTTATATCCTAAAGAGAAAATCAAATTTAATGTCTCAAGACTGTATGTCGTCTCTCTTCCTTCATTAGTATATGCAACATTTGTATTAATTAAATTATCTAAATAAGACTGGTCTGCTGATGTAAATGCTTCATATGCCTCATCCGGATACATTGCATAATAAACAGCTGCCGCGGAAGTAAATGTTCCTAATACCTGTGGATGTTTATTATCTCCGCAATAATAATCCTTATTATGCTGTGTAAATAATTCATAAAATGCCTCACCTGCCGGTGCTAAAGATGCTCCCGCAGACTTTGCAGTCTGAATATAGCTGTATGTAAAATACGGCAATAATCCTGCTGTACCTGTAATAGTATCTTTTGTTGGCCATGGTTCATAGAAGATAATTTTTGCATCAGGATTATACTGTTTAATAATTGGAATGATTGCATCTGCACCTGACTGCAATTTATCGCTGTCAAATCCTCCTACAATATCCTGCAATACAACGACTTCATATCCACCCTTTTGAATCGCATTCAATACGTTAGCTGCGGTTGACTGGTAAATCAGATTCTGTCCGCCATTCGTTGCTGCACTACATTTTACATTATGACCTTTTCGTGTTGCGATCCCCTGTACTACATTACAAAGGTTATTATAATATGTCAAGATCGGAAGAGCACACGTCTGAACT
>CAOXUF010000182.1:0-2031 GCA_948560485.1 uncultured Eubacterium sp. | reverse complement strand
CCATTCACTGCCGGTATCACAGCATGGGCATATTTATATCCATAAGATGTAATCTTATTTAATGTATCCAAACTATAAGAATCCAGTTTTCCTTCTGATGTATAAGCAACATTGCTGTTAATCAGGTTATTTAAATATGTATGGTCACTTTCTGTATACACTCTATATGCATCATCAGGATACAATGTATAATAAATCGTAGAAGCTGAATTAAATGTTCCAAGCGGCTGTGGATGTCTGTTATCACTACAGTAATAGTCTAATCCATCATTGGTATATAACTCATAGAATCCTTCTCCCGCAGGTGCTAAAGATGCATTATATTTTTTTGCCGCATTAATATAACTGGATGTAAAATATGACATTTTACTCTCTATCTGATCTTTCGTAGGCCATGGCTCATAATAAACCAGTTTTGCATCCGGACTGTACTGTTTAATAATTGGTATAATAGCCTCTGAACCATTCATCAACGTACTTTCCTGGAAATTACTTCCCACTTTATCCTGTAATATAACAACATCATATCCACCTACTTTAATTGCATTTAATACATTCTCTGCCGTAGACTGATAAACAAGATCCTGTCCACCATTCGTTGCTGCCGTCACTGTTATACTATGTCCATTATATTCTGCCAGCCCTTTCACTACATTACAAACAGTATTGTAATAGGTAAACGAATTACCGATAAAAAGGACGTTCATCATATCATCTTCTCCATCCCAGAGTACAGTATCATCTGTTTCATACACCGATAATTCATATAATGAACAATAATTTGCATAACTGTCTACCAATACTCTTACATATCTTGCATTCTGTCTTGGAAATGTCAAGGATTCTGCCGCCATTGTACCATCTGTAACGGTTGCTACTGTTTTCCATGTAAGACCTGTTATTTCACCGGCAGAAGAAACTGCTGTATTCTCTGATGCTACCTGTATCTTATATTGAATAGGATAGGCATTTGGATATGCCCCATCTGCACCCGGAGTAACAATCACTTTATTAATATCATAAACACTGCCCAAATCTACTGCAAACCACGGATTCGCATCTCCCGGTGTATTTGCAATAATATAATTTGTTCCGGTTGTATTACCATTTGTCAAATTATTTACGGTCAATGGTGTTGTAGAACCATTTCTTAAATTCGAACTTGCATAACCTTTTACAGAGCTATGATTCGTCTTTAACGCCAAATCGTCATTATGAGAACCATATAAAGTGTTATCTCCTGCACTTGTTGTAACTTCTTCCTGATTACTTGTAGATTCTATTTCTCCGGTTATTGTTTCTTCCGTTTTTTCTGTAGTTGTCTCTTCTACATGCAATACACCATATACTCTTACCGACAATAAACTCACTGTACCTGTTGTGCCTGTATTATTTCCACTTGTTCCTGTACCCATACAGGATTCTTTATCAAAAACAATTTTCACACTTCTGGCTGTTACTGTACTGCCAAATACAATCTCATCACCTGTAGTACTGGTATACTCAGCACTTTTTATTTTTGCTCCACTGTAAATAGTACCATTTTCACATGTTCCTGCCAGATTCCATGAAATATTTCCCTCGTTTGCTGCCGAAACCTGTTCCGTGGAATAATAAATCTGATAACTTCTACAATAAGAATCAAAGAAATTGTTATTCGTAGAACCCTGATATATCAGCGCACTGCTAATATCATAATTATTTCCCAAATCCACATAAATTGCTGCTTCCTCTGTTGCGGCGTTCTTACCAAGCATATTATTTCCGTTGCCTAAGTTTTCATTGCAAGTATTAATTGCAGAAAATCCCTTTCCCACATATAGAAATCCTTCTACCGGTGTGTTGGCATTTGATGTCATAAACGTATAGTTTCCTCTGTTATTTGCAACATTTATCAAAGTATCTGCCTTTGCTGCATTCGGAACAAAATGAAGTCCGCTAAACACCATGCATACACTAAGTAATGCTACAATCACTCTCTTTAGTCTCCTGTTCATTAGATAATCCTCCTTTATATCATAAATTTATTGT
>CAOXUF010000181.1 GCA_948560485.1 uncultured Eubacterium sp. | reverse complement strand
ATTGGATGTTTCTATTAAGAATATCAATGTTGACTCCTGTGGTGGAGAAAATACATTAATTAATTTCTGGAGAGGTGTTGAGAACCTTTCAGTTATGACCGGTAAGGATGATGCAGAAGTAAAATGGGGAACATCCCAGGCAGCACCACTTAGAAGAATGTATGTACAGGGAAAACTTCATTTTGACGATATTGGAAAGACAGCCAGCGGAGGCTATGTTTCCGATACATACACAACAGGGCAGATGGGTTCATGGTCGCAGCAGCAGTTCTTTGTAAGAAACAGCGTGATAACAGGCGGCTGGTATGACGGATGTTGGAACATGGTGTTTGTAGGATGTGAAAATGCACCACAGACTACAGAAAACTGGGGCAGTGCAACATATCAGTCTTACACAAACATAGAAAAGACAGAGATAGTTAGAGAAAAACCATTCCTTTATTTAGATGATAATGGAGAATATCAGGTATTTGTTCCGGGAATTAGAAAAGATAGTGCAGGCATATCCTGGAGCGAAAACAATATGGGAGAAGGCACATCGGTAAGTATTGACAAATTCTACATAGCAAAGGCAGAAACAGACAATGCAGATACAATGAATCAGGCATTGGCAGAAGGAAAAAATTTAATTCTTACACCAGGATTGTATGACATTGACAGTCCATTAAAAGTAGATAATGCAGATACAATTATTCTAGGATTAGGACTGGCTACAATCACTTGCACTAATGAAGAAACAGCAATTAAAGTGGCAGATGTAGATGGTGTATCCATTGCCGGTATTATTGCAGAAGCCGGACAGCCGGGATCAAAGTCACTGATAGAAATGGGAAGCGAAGATTCATCAGCAGACCATAGCAGCAATCCGTCATGGTTTAGTGATGTATATGTAAGAGTTGGTGGATATAGCGTAGGTTCTTGTGAAAAGGGAATTGTTATTAATAGTAATAATGTAATTGGTGATCATTTTTGGTTATGGAGAGCAGACCATGGAGCTGGAGCAAAATGGGATGGAGCAAAATGTGATACCGGACTTGAAGTAAATGGCGATAATGTAAATGTATATGGACTGTTCTGCGAACATTTCCAGAAACATCAGACAGTGTGGAATGGTGAAAATGGTAAGATGTATTTCTACCAGAGTGAACTTCCATATGATGTACCAACGCAGGCAGAATGGATGAGTAATAACGGAACGAAAAATGGATATGCTTCATATAAAGTGGCAGATTATGTACAGAATCATGAAGCGTATGGCCTGGGTGTATATGAAGTATTCATTTATACTGGTGAAAAAATGAATCTGGCAAGTGCTATTGAAGTGTCAGCAGGAACAAAAGTATTCCATGCATGTACAAATCATTTAAGTGGTGATAATACGAATAGTGGAACGATTACACATGTAGTAAATGAAACAGGCGGCTCTGTTGGAAAAGGTATTACACAGCAGGGGGCAAAAGTAGGTATTGATTATTATCCGGAAGATGCAAGTGTAGAAACACCGGCTAGTGTATCGACTAAGAAAGGTGTTGCAAGCTGGTGGTATGCAGCAAATGATCCGAATAAAGACGTCAGTGTATTAAAGAAAGTTGGCACTTCATGGGTTTATAATTGGGGAACGACAAAAGAGACTGCCCAGAAAGCACAAAATGAAAATATAGAATATGTTCCGATGATCTGGGGGCAATGGGATGTAAATGATTCCAAGATTGCTGAATTAAAAGAAGGAAAAGAAAGCGGTTTATACAAAAATCTGCTAGCATTCAATGAACCGGATTTAAGTGACCAGTCCAATATGACTGTAGAAAAAGCGTTAGAGTTGTGGCCAAAACTGGAAGAAACCGGTTTGAGATTAGGAAGTCCTGCTGGTGCAGCGGCAGAAGATGCATGGGTTGCAGAATTTATGGAGAAAGCAAAAGAAAAGGGATACAGAGTTGATTTCCTTACAGTGCATGTATATCAGGATTTCACTCATCCAGAATCTGTAAATCAGTTAAAGGCAGCATTAGAAAGACTTTATGCAAAATATCAGATTCCTATCTGGATTACTGAAATAGGAAATGTAGATGTATCTACACAGTGGTGGGGATACAAGTTATATGAGCCGATGTCCCATGTAAATGCGACGAAGTATATTACAGACATGGGGAACATGTTAGAATCGTTAGATTTTGTAGAAAGATATTCATGGTTTGTGGATCATTCAAGCAATACATCAGGTACGGAGTACACGAGATTATTTGATGTATCTACAAATGAATTAACACCGGAAGGTGAAGCTTATAAGGCTATTAGAAAGGCAGATGATAAACCGATAGAGACTACAATACCAGGCACTGACGAGACCACAACACCAGAAGAAGTAACAACTCCGAATATTAGTGGTGAGACTACGACAGCAGGTGGAGAAACAACAAAAGCATCAGGTGGGGATAAAGTTACCACAACAGCACCGACGAATGTGAAACGTCCGGCAAGAGTTAAAATTAAAAAAGTAACAAGTCCGAAGAAACGCAGAGTTAAAATCAGATTAAAGAAAGTAACAGGTGCTGTAGGATATAAGATTCAGATTTCTCTTAGTAAGAAATTTAAGAAAGGTAAGAAGTATAAAACAAAAACGTATTATACAAAGAAATTGAAGTTTATTATTAAGAAGAAATTAAAATCTAAGAAGAGATACTATGTAAGAGTGAAAGCTTACAAATTAGTAAAAGGTAAGAAGCTTTACAGTAGGAAATGGAGTAAGCGTAAAAAGATTAAAATTAAATAAATTATTCAAGAAGAGACTGTGATATTAAAATATATTAGTATTGCAGTTTCTTTTTTGTGAATAAAACAAATACTATTCTGCCAAACTATTTAAGAAATTAAATTGAGAAGGAGAACAGAGATGGACGAAATTAAAGAGTATGGACAAACAGATCTGAAAAATAATAAAAAGCATAAAAAGATACATTTACTTAGTGTGATAGGAGAGATTGAAGGTCATGAAAATGTTGCATCAGGAACAAAGGCAACAAAATATGAACATGTACTCCCACAACTGGCACAGGTGGAGGACGACGAAGAGACAGATGGTTTGTTAATCATTTTAAATACGGTAGGTGGAGATGTAGAGTGCGGGCTTGCCATTGCAGAAATGATAGCGAGCCTCAGTAAACCGACTGTATCTTTAGTTTTAGGAGGAAGTCATTCAATTGGTGTGCCATTGGCAGTCTCTACAGATTATTCTTTTATCGTAGAAACGGGAACAATGGTAATCCATCCGGTTCGAATGAATGGAATGTTTATTGGAGTGCCTCAGACTTATGAATATTTTAAAAAGATACAGGAAAGAATCAATCATTTCGTTATTGGACATTGTGATATTGAAGAGAAACGTTTTATGGAATTAATGACGGAAACAGAAGTGATGACAAAAGATGTAGGCAGTATACTGGTAGGAAAACAGGCAGTGGAAGAAGGCATTATAAACGAAATCGGAGGCTTGAAAGAGGCAATGAAGAAGTTGTATGAATTAATAGAAGGACGAAGCAAAAAATAATAAAATATAAAACCTCCACTATATCTTGAATAAAAGCCCGAAAAATAGTAAAATAATACAGACTCTGGTCAATAGAAATGATTAGACAAAGTTTGATGAGGTGTAAAGTGGCCGATACGAAAAAGAAAAGTGGAGGAAAAAAAACAAACAGCAGTGCAAAAAAAGCAGCACAGACAAGAAAAAAGAAGGCTGAAATGGCAAAGAGACATAAGAAAGTTGTAAAAGAAGTAAACTTATGGATTGCTGTTGCAGTAGCCTTGTTTTTGTTTCTGAGCAATTTCGGAATATGTGGAATTGTTGGAAATGCATTAAAGTCAGTGATGCTTGGAAGTTTTGGCTGGATGGGATATTTATTTCCGATAGTTTTGGCAGTAACAGTAGGAATTATTGCATATAATGAAATGAATGCATCCATTGTTTCCAAAATAATAGCAGAAATTGTGTTGTTTATAGATTTGAGTTTATTATTCCATTTGTTTCAGTTTGGAGGAAGTGAAGCATCGATGCTGTCATTCTACAGAGAGGGAGCAAAGGGAATATTTGGTGGCGGAATTGTAGGTGGAGCATTAGGCAAAACCTTACATTCCTTATTGGGATTAACAGGAGCATATCTTATCGCTGCGGCTATTTTAATCATATGTGTTGTAGTTCTTACAGAAAAGTCGATTATGTCTGTAATTAGGGATAAGGGACAGGATGCATATGAGAATGTGCGGGAAGATTCTAAAGCACGCAAAGAAGCGATTGCCACCCAAAAGCAGAGAAAGCGTGAAGAGAAAGATAGGCGCCGTGCTTTAGAAAGAGAGCAGAGACGCCAAAGAACAATCGGTGTTGATTTTGAAAATTCAGCATTGGGAGAAAAAAGCACTACTGAGATGAAATCAGTAGATGATAACAGTCAGAATGTCCATGAGATACATATTGAGGGCATAGATGATTTGGATGCAGATGCGATAGAACAGGATAATACGGTCTATACTTATGAAGACAGGACAAATATAAGAAAACCGATAAAAAGGGAACAGCAGACCGGAAGGGAAGTGTCTGGCAGTGAACATGCCACAGATGGTGAGTTTCAGCCGAAAGAACGGATGATTGTCAGTGAAGAAGCGAAAAAGACCATGAACCGTAAACCATTTGCCGAGGCAGGGACTGTCAGTGCAGAGCAGTTGATGGAACAAAACGTGTCTGAAGATACTCCAAAGAAAGCATCTTCAGAAGGAAAGATTATCGCACCAACGAAGAAAAAATTAAAGTATAAAAAACCAAGTTATAATCTGTTAAAAGACGGTGGTGGAAGTTCCAGTAAAACTACAAGGGCAACTTTGATGGAAACGGCAAATAAATTAAAACAGGTTCTGGCTAATTTTGGTGTAAAAGTTGAAGTTACTAATGTAAGTAAAGGACCATCTGTTACGAGATATGAACTGCAGCCGGAAATGGGAACGAAGGTCAGCAGAATTACAGGATTGGCAGATGATATCAAGTTAAATATGGCGGCAGCTGATATTCGTATCGAAGCACCGATTCCGGGAAAAGCCGCAGTAGGTATTGAAATACCAAATGAAGGAAGAGATTCCGTTTGTTTAAAAGAACTCTTAATGTCAAAGGAATTAAAGAACCATAAATCAAATCTGGCATTCCCGGCCGGAAAAGATATTGCAGGAAAAGTAGTTGTGGCAGATATTGCGAAGATGCCACATATGCTGATTGCAGGAACGACAGGTTCCGGTAAGT
>CAOXUF010000180.1:2333-5284 GCA_948560485.1 uncultured Eubacterium sp. | reverse complement strand
TCACTGCCTCAATTTCTCCCAATTCATCATAAGGAATGGTTATGTCTGTGTGACATCCAAAGTATGCATTCCTGCTGTCCGTTTTTCTCAAAGCCGAAACCTCATTATCCCGTGCGATAATCTCTTTTCCATCAGGATTATATACTTTCACGTCTTCCTCGAAACTGTAGCATGTGTCTCCTACTGCAAAATGTGGCCCCATTTTTTCTACTATGAGAATCGGCAGTTTATATACAACATCATATTTATTCGCAATAACATATGCTGTCGTATTTGTTCCTATTGCAAACTCACCGATTGAGAGTGAATCATGATTGAACATTACATTTTCTTTGATATATTTTTTATTTTCTTTCTCTGTATCGAAATTCTTACATGTGTAGTCTTTTATCATTCCATTCTCAAACCGAATCTCCAAATCTTTGTAATTCAGTTCGCCTAAATATACTTCACTCACATGAAGAACACCGTTTGTTCCTTTTAAAACAGGAGATGTAAAGACCTCACCCAAAGGAATATTGACATCTGCAAGACAGTTTTCAAAGTTTGTTTCCTTTTCAGGATTGTTTAAATGATGCAGCTGCACATTCATATACGTCTTGTTGTTTCCTTTTCCTACAACTCTCACATATTCTGCCCTGTCCAATGCATCAATAATTTTTTGCTGGACTTTTCCATATTTGTCTGCATCCAGTGTATTAATCTTTACCGTTGCATCAAACATCTCTTCAAATTTATCACCGAACTCCGGAATCGGAAAAGCAATAATTGTAAAACTTCTTTCTTCTCCCTTGATATATTGCTGAACAATACGTACATATTCTGTTCTGTAATTCACACTTAACTTCTGCTGCTCCTCCGTAAAAGATAAAGCTTCTTTTTTATTTTCCGGCTCAAATGGATTCTCTCCGAAAATCTCAATCACTGCCGGACCAGCCATTTTCCCGGCGAGCTCTTTTCTTTCCTCATATGCCTGTTTTGTAACTTCTAATTTGCGCTTAACAAAGGCCTTATCCAAATATAACGCCTCATCAAACTTATGGTCAAACCAATACTGTTTGTTCGGCATGGTCGTATTATATCCTCCGGGATAAATGACCGGCTCAAGCCCCATTGCTTTAAAATCAGCAATCGCAGCTTTCACAATCCGCTCAAATCCTATATTATACCGAATATCCACCGTCTCTTTAATTGACAAATCTTTTCCTGCGTTCTCAAAGCCCCGGCGATACCCTTCTGTGTAAACATGTGCAAGTAAATCTATTTTTTCCTGTTCCAGACTGTCAAGATACTCTGCCATCTGAATTTCATTATCTCCCACATGCTCCCCATATTGATATAGATATCTTATATCAGACAAATCGCTATTCATAACAATATCTACCGCAAAACGTTTTTCAGGATTGACCGCCTCATCTACTTTCTGCTCCATAAAAATCTCTGTATTATCTTTTTCAAAAGAATATACACTCTCTCTGATATTGCTATATTGTAATTCTTCTTTGTCTTCAAAATGATTATAAATTTCTATAAACAACTCGATTCGTAAAGTAACAATCTCCAATTCCTGGCGATAAATATTTCCTATTAAATCTCGTATACTTTTATAAAGATAGCATAGAATCTTTCCATACTCTTCTCCAAGATTTTTTACTGCATAGGAAGGATTTGCAAAGCTTCTTGCGTAATTTTCAGGATAAATATCCTGATACAATTCTTCATTCTGATGCTGAAGCTGTTCTAATGTATCGTTTTTTAATTTGTTGGATTTTATGTCCTTATTTAACTTGTCCAATTTTAAAATAAACTGTGAAACTGTACAGAAATATTCTATATATTGTTTATCTACCACTTCTTCTGTTCTGATTTCTTTGATTCTGTCTATCGCAATCTGATAACGCTCATCAATAATATTCATTTACAATCCCTTCCTGACAAACATTTAATTTTCAGCTTTTTGCATGGCTGAATGTTATACAAAAATTAAATATATTCCTAATATAAAAATCCATATTGCGGCATTTGCAATGGTTCCTATGTATGTATATCTCATAAACCTGTTTTCTTCATCAAAACTTTTAATGCCTATTCCAAACCCTATGGCTGAAGCAATCAATGAAACAAACAGCATCAATCCAACATAGATTCCTGCATGCCCCCTCATCAAAGTAGAAATCAGCACTGCCAGAACAATCATTACCAGACTGCCTAACGCTGTCAGTGACGATATCTTTCCACCTTTTGTGTACTTGCGAAGAGGTATACGCTTTGCCGGCTTATCCTCTTTTTCATCTAATTTTATTTTTTTCTTTTTATCCCAAAATTTCAAATTCATAATACTCACTGTACTTTACTAAATATGCTTTCTAACTCTTGTCAGTTTCATAAAAATATAACCTGCCAGTCCTCCGACTGTATTCAGAAATATATCGTCCACATCAAAAGCACCCACCTTCATTAATAACTGGGCTGTCTCAATTCCTAGGCTAAAAAGCATCGCCATTAATGTTACACTCAGAAAATTTTTAAAAATTTTCTTTCTTGATACTGTTGGTAACAAAAAACCAAACGGCATAAAACACACTACATTTCCTAAAAGATTTACAATTGTTACATCCCACCCATACGTATATCTCATGTTCCAGAATCTGTTTATTTCTTTAAACAATGTAAGGTTATACCGATATTCGTCACTTACCATTGTCCTGTCCAATGTTTCTGAAAAAAACATAAAATATAGGGCAAGTATCATATACAACACAAAAAATATTCTACCGAAAATCCGGACTTTCCTATCTGTTTTCGTCACTTTTAATCTCCCTGAATTTTATTTTGCGCCATACTGCTCATAATATTTATCAATTGCAGTCTTTATCTCGTCGTTTATTACAACCTTTCCATTACAATCTTTGTTATAAAGATGTTCTACAACATCTGCCATGGACACGATG
>CAOXUF010000180.1:1144-2323 GCA_948560485.1 uncultured Eubacterium sp. | reverse complement strand
CGTATTTTTCTTTTATTTCTTCTAATGCACTCTTATCACTGTCGCGGCCCTCTTCCATTCTGTTAAGAGAAACCATAAGACCTAAAATCTCTACATTTCCCTGTGCCTTTATAATAGGAAAAGTTTCTTCAATAGATTTACCGGATGTGGTAACATCTTCTATAATTACAACCTTATCTCCATCTTTGATCGGGCTTCCAAGAAGAATTCCTGCATCGCCATGGTCTTTTGCTTCTTTTCTGTTAGAACAATACTTGATTTCCTTACCATATAATTCGCTGAATGCGATACATGTAGCAACCCCGATAGGAATTCCTTTATATGCCGGTCCGAATAATACATCAAAATCCTCTCCGTAATGTTCGTGAATCGCTTTTGCATAATACTGTCCCAGTTTATGTAATTGTGTTCCTGTGACATATAATCCTGCGTTCATAAAGAAAGGAGACTTACGTCCACTCTTTAATGTAAATTCTCCAAACTTTAATACGTCACTTTCTACCATAAATTCTATAAATTCCTGCTTGTATGCTTCCATTTTTTTAATCTCCTTTATAAACAGGCATTTCTGCCCTTATTTTTTATGAAATAGTGCTACTACACCACTTTCTCCACCATCTTCATTGCTTCAAACAATGTATCATCTGTCATATGACAATACAAATCCATTGTCATCTTCATATTGTACTTCCTTCCTGATGTGAAATAGTCAGGATAGAATCATCAAATATCCTTTTTATATTATCACGAAAAGCCGACTTTCACAATCAGTTAAACCTATCTATTTCACATTCTTTTTACTTTATTCCCTTATTTCGTCACAGGACTTACATGGTGTTTCACAAAAACCAGTTTATCTAATTTGATTTAATAGCCACTCATCTAATTTTTCTTTGTGTGCATACAAACGATTTCCAATACAAATGGTAAAGTTGTTCTTCGGATTGCTTAAAAGTTCCCGTGCGTTTGTCTGACCTATTCCCCAATAACTGCACATCTCCTTTACAGATAAAAGTGCATTTTTATTTTTCTTAAATTCCATCATTTAAACTCTCCCCTAAGTATAAATTATTTCTATCCAAGAATTCTTTATCTCTCGGATTTAGAAATATTATAATTCATTTGTATTTGTAATAAGAGTTCATTACACTCCTTTTGGGGGAATGCTTCTCCTCAATG
>CAOXUF010000180.1:0-1134 GCA_948560485.1 uncultured Eubacterium sp. | reverse complement strand
ACTAAGCATCCAATCAAATAACTCTACCATATCAGTGCTTAATTCTGCTTTATTTTGAATATTCCAAAAGCCAAATTTATTTACAAATTCCATCTGCTCCTCATAGTTCTCTAAAGGAATTGCGAGATACGCGTTTTATGGCCAAAACGCCTTTTCTCGTTAGGGATTATTCCCTAAAACTCTGAAACGCAAAAAAGTTATAACTTTCCAACGACTTTTTGCATTTTTACTATAACTTTTACTAACAAGTGGGTCGGGATTTACTAACACTTTTTTATTCTGCATTTTTCTGTCTCTATTATTAATTTAATTGGGATAATTTGCCTTATGAGAAGGTGGGCGATAATGAACCCGTGTGTATAGCGGATGAAGTGCCGTTTAATATACCTGATAGTTGGGAATGGGCAAGACTTGGAACAATTTTCGCACATAATACAGGTAAAGCATTAAATCAAACTAATAAGAATGGAAAAATGCTTGATTATATTACCACATCGAATCTATATTGGAATAGATTTGAGTTAGATAATATAAAGCAGATGTATTTTAAGCAGTCTGAACTTGAAAAATGTACTGCCACCAAAGGTGATTTATTAGTGTGTGAGGGCGGTGATATCGGACGTGCTGCTATCTGGAATTTTAAGTATGACATTAGAATTCAAAATCATATTCATAAGCTTCGTGCCTATACAAAGATATGTACAGAGTATTATTACTATTTATTTTTTTTGTATAAATGTGCAGGTTGGATAGGTGGAAAAGGAATAGGAATTAAAGGATTATCTGCAAATGCATTACATAATTTATTATTTCCACTACCGCCTGTAAATGAACAGTATCGTATTGTAGAGAAAATCAAAGGGATTAAACCATTTACAGACAAATATGAAATTAACAACATAAAACTTCACACTTTGAACAATGGATTTCCTGAACGCCTTAAAAAATCAATTTTACAGGAAGCTGTTATGGGAAAACTTGTACCCCAAGATGAAAATGACGAGCCTGCTTCGGTATTGTTGGAACGTATAAGAGCCGAAAAACAAGCGCTTATTAGGGCAGGAATAATCAAAAAAAATAAGCACGAATCTATTATTTTTAGAAGGGATAATTCTCATTATCGGAAGTTAATTC
>CAOXUF010000179.1 GCA_948560485.1 uncultured Eubacterium sp. | reverse complement strand
ACGCTCATCACGATAACAACAGGAATGTGCTTGGTGAATGGGTATGAAATTTTCAGAGTACAAACCCATTCACCACATAACGGAAAACAGGCAAGGGATTTTTATCTCCCTCACCTGTTTCCTCACTTAAACGCAAAAAGTAGCTACCTAATTTTAAATTTTTTTCAATTCTTTTTTCAGACGCTCAACAGCAGCTTCAATGGAACGCTTAACAGGCATTTTCGTACAGCCTTCCTTTTTTGCTATCTGCTCATAGGTCATGCCCTCAAAATAATATAGCTGCATTCTGCGCCGCTGCATTTCCGGCAATCTTTTCATTGCTGTATGTAATGCCTCAATCTGAATCTTCTTCAGCACGACTTCCTCTATGCCTTCAGGCTTTTTCACTGCTCTCACATTCAAAGTCGCTTCCCATACCTCAGACTGTTCGATATGCCTGTCCACTACATTGAGATATACCAGATCATCTAATTCAAAGGAATCAAAAGCGTCATACAATGTCCTGCTGATTTCCAGTTTATGTAAAACTCCTTGTCCATCTTTAAATGAAATGTAATAATGCTTGTCCTTTTCGTATATATTATAAGGATTATACTTATCCTTTCTTCTTTTTGGGCGGTTACCCTCCATGTCCTTTCCTCCAATCTGAATTTTTTGTTAAAAATCCAGATTGGCAGGCGGTGAACGGCAACCACAAAACAGCAAATACCGTCTTAATATGACAAGAAAAGGGCGTATCCTCTTTTGTCTGGATACACCCTTTCGAGATTTCATATATTTATTTGTTGGAATCGGCAGGAATAAGAAAGTATTTGTCGAATAAAAAAAATTTGCATTTCCCCTTAGAATTACTGCAAATCTACATCGACTCTGTTTTCTTTTTGGCTCGTAAATATCTTTTCTTATCCCTATACTCATATCCTCACTCTTTACGGAGAATACAAATATCGGCAACGCAATCTATAATTCCCCTAATTTTAGGAAATATAGGGATTATACTGTATGTTTTTTGGGAATCGCCGGATATTAAACAGGTTTTTGTCAAGGAATATCGCAAGTTTAGACAAAGAAAAACAGCCTGACGTTTTCATCAGACTGTCTATGTAGATTGTATAGGATGAATCTCAAAAGAATATCCTACTTCCCTGACACACCGGATTTCAAACGGCGCATCAGGTAATGCTTTATATAATTTATCTCTTAAATTACAGATATGGTATCCAATGGCGGTGTTTTCACCGCCTGAAGAAATATCACCCCAAACCTTTTCATAAATTTGCTGATAAGTAAGCACCAGACCTCTATTTACCACCAGCAGTAAAAGCAACCTATATTCCTTTGCTGTCAAATGAACCTCTTTCCCGTCACAGTATACCTTCCTGCGGCTAGGATCTATTTCAAGTCCGGGCAAAGACCATTTGGATTCATTTTGTATTTCATATTTCTGAAATTCGGGATGTTTTTTTAATATTTCCATTACTTCATCAAAAATAAATCTTTCCTCATCCGTATATTCCATAATAAGCAGCCGCCCTATATTATCGCCACCTTTCATCTGATCATAGATAATTATAAATATCACAGCTCTTAAATTATTTTTCTGTGATTCAGGGATTGTTTAGAAAAGCAGAACAGGATTCATACCAATACACGTACGATTCTATCACCACCTCAATTAACATTTTATTGGATTCATACAATAGCTCGAATTTTTACAATATCCAATCATCAAATCAAATATTCCTTTAAAAATTTTTCCATCTTTTCAAATGGAATTACATCTATTTTGTCGTACAAATCCGTATGAACGGCTTCGGGAATAATCAATAGTTCCTTATTATCTGTATATTTGCTGCCTTTTATCATATTCGCATAAGCATCACGGCTAAAGTAGCAGGAATGAGCTTTTTCACCGTGTACTAACAAAACCGCAGAACGAATTTCATTTGCATAGCATAAAATCGGCATATTCATAAAGGAAAGTGCAGATGTAACATTCCAACCATTATTAGAGTTCAATGAACGGGAATGATAACCCCGCTTCGTTTTATAATAGTCATAGTAATCTTTTACAAAGAACGGCGCATCTTCCGGCAAAGGATCAACCACACCGCCTGCAAGAGCATAAGTACCGCCTTTGTAGTCCTCTATACGCCGGGCGTTCATTGCTTTTTTCTTTTCATAACGAGCTTCTTCCGTATTTTCGCTGTCAAAATATCCGTTGGCTGTTCCACGAGTCATATCATACATTGTGGAAGCAACCGTTGCTTTAATACGTGTATCAAGCGCAGCCGCGTTTATTGCCATACCACCCCAACCGCAAATTCCGATAATACCGATTCTTTCAGGATCAACATTTTCCTGAACAGAAAGAAAATCTACCGCTGCACAGAAATCTTCTGTGTTAATGTCAGGAGAAGCTACATAGCGGGGCAAACCGCCGCTTTCGCCTGTAAAGGAAGGATCGAAAGCGATAGTTAAAAAACCGGACTCTGCCATTGTCTGCGCATACAGTCCTGACGACTGCTCCTTTACAGCGCCAAACGGACCGCAGACTGCAATGGCGGGTAACTTACCGCCTGCATTTTTGGGCGCATACATATCAGCCGCAAGAGTAATCCCGTAGCGATTATGGAAAGTCACCTTACTGTGGTTTACCTTTTGGCTTTTGGGGAAAACTTTATCCCACTCTTTGCTTAACGTAAGTGTCTGATTCATTTTGAATTACCTCCAAATTGTTAAATTTTTTGCGATTAACATTTTATTATATATCCCTAATTTTCTTTGCAGGAATGCCGCCAACAATGGTATTAGCCGGAACATCTTTTGTAACAACGGCTCCGGCTGCGATCACTGCGCCTTCTCCAATTGTAACTCCGGGCAGTACCGTTGCATTTGCTCCAATCCATACATTTTTCCCAATGTGAATAGGAGCCGGTTCCAGATTTGCACGCTGCTCAGGAATCATGCTGTGATTTAATGTCGCAAGCACCACATTATGACCAAATAATACTCCGTCATCAATGGTAATCCCTCCCTGATCTTGGATTTTACACCCACTGTTAAAAAAAACATGATTTCCAATCGTAATATTCTTCCCACAATCCGTATAAAAAGGCGGAAAGATATTGAGCGTGTCATTCATTGGCTTTCCTGTCAACTCAGAAAATATCTCCCGGATTTCCTCCGGTGTTCGATAACTGTTATTCAGTTTTGCAGTCAGCTTTAATGCCTCCTGCGAAAGCATACACATGTATTGATGTGTTTCAGAACCGCTGATTATAGTCTTTCCACTGTTCATATGTGCAAGAAAATCTTTTAATTCCATAATATCCACCCATTCTATCTATATTGTTTTTGTACTATTTCATAGAAAAAATAACGGTAACATCTCCGCTGCCCAACGCTTCTTCCAAACCAGACAGATCGTCTATCTTCCCAAGCCTTGTATAACTCCATGTATTAGAGCCATAAAAGATGACAATCTGGTTTCCATTATATAAGACAATATCTCCTGCACTTGTTGTAGTCTGGCTGTTGCTCGTCGGCAACCTTTTCCCCAGCGAACCTACCTTTTCAAAGCCGGAATAATCGCTCATTTGAATGACAAGCGGCTTTTCACGCAGCATATCTGCAAGAGCATTTGCCGCAAAATTGTTCTCCAAAGTTACCGTAAAACTGCTGTTACCAATTTGCAAGGTTACTTTTTCCTTTTTTACTACTGTCACCCTGCATTTTAATGTACGCTTTCCCACCTTTGCATATATCGTAGCTTTTCCGGCTTTTTTAGCAGTAACTTTTCCTTTTTTACTTACTCCTGCTACTGACTTTTTACTAGATGACCATTTTATCTTATTTTTCGTGTTTGTTACCTTAAGCTGTTTCTTCTGGCCAACTTTTAAAGTTACCTTTGTTGTTTTTAATTGTGGCTTTTTTGCTGCTTCTACATGATTTGCCGGCGCTGCTGTGAACACAAATATGAAAACCAGCGCCATCAATATTATTTTTTTAACTATTTTTCTCATTTCCTTATTCGTCCCAATTTATGACTTTATTTTCAGACCTCAATCCTCCAGTGAAAAAGTAACGGTAACGTCACCGCTGCCGAGTGCATCCTCCCATCCGGACAGGTCGTCTATCTTTCCAAGCCTTGTATAACTCCATGTATTAGAGCCATAAAAGATAACAATCTGGTTCCCGTTGTATAAGACAATATCTCCTGCGCTTGTTGTAGTCTGGCTGTTACTCGTCGGCAGATTTGTTCCCAGTGAACCCACCTTTTCAAAGCCGGAATAATCGCTCATCTGAATGACAACCGGCTCTTCACGCAGCATATCTACAAACGTGTCCACGGCATCATTACTCTCCAAAGTCGCCGTAAAACTGCTTTCTCCGATTTGCAAGGTTATTTTTTCCACTGTGTTTTCCTCCGAATCTGAATAATCGTCTGTCTGTGAAACCGGCGGCTCCGTCTGCTGTGTATTGGGCGAATCGGAACTATCTGGACTATCTGAGGATTTTTCATCATCCAATTGTCCTGCTTCGCTGTTTGATAATGCCTGCTGCCCCGAACCGCTGTCATATTGACCTCCCGAACAGCCTGCCAGCAGCATAGCTAAGACTATGAAGCTGGAAACCATCTGCACATATTTTGGCTTCATCCTAAATCCCCTTTCCCATTTCATAGGCTTTTTCCAGAGCGGAATGCCCGTTGATTTCACCCACTCCGTTTACGCCGCCGGCAAATACCGTACCTGTAAGATGCGCTTTTGGAAAGCACGCAATCCAGCCCTCAAGCCCGTTTACTGCACGCGCGTCAACCCTTGCCTCATCATCCGCAGCCGTGGATAAGAAATAAACATCACGGAAAGCATAATCAGCGGGAAAAAGAGGATTTGCCCGATCCAGCATAGTCTTCATCTGCCCCGACATTTCATAATAGTAAATAGGGGTAGCAAACACCAGCACATCAGCATTCAGCATTTTGCCTACAATGATATCTGCGTCATCGTGGATCACGCACCGCCCGGTCTTCTGGCAGGCAAGGCACCCCTTGCAGAACCCGATTGTTTTATCATAAAGGCTTATTTTTTCTACGCTGTTTCCGGCATCCTTTGCTCCGTTTAGAAAAGCATCCGCCAACATCTCGGAATTTCCATTTTTACGGGGGCTGGTTGATATAATCAAAACTTTCTTGTTCATAGCAGTATCTCCTTTTTTGTTGATGGCAGTTTATTTAATGACTCAAACTTCCCACGTCAAAAATGGGATTCGCACCTTGAAAAATCAAT
>CAOXUF010000178.1:3932-5295 GCA_948560485.1 uncultured Eubacterium sp. | reverse complement strand
GAGTTCAGACGTGTGCTCTTCCGATCTAATTCGGTTCAATAAATTCTTTTTATATGAAATACCACTTGATTACAAATAGCATAATAGAAAATGTTACAAAACGACAATATTTTCTGGCTTTTTTCGGGGTGTTTATCGCAGCTTTCTCCCCGCCTCCAATACGCATAAATGTTTGATTTATACTTTAAAATCCCCTAAAAGCCCTGTATTTTAAGAGAGTTTGAATGTGATGGAAAACCCCTTAAAACACGCATTTGGGGAAAAGAACTGCGGAAAGAGGGAAACTGCCGAGAAAAAGCAAATGGAAGAACACTATTATAAATGATTGGCATGGTTTGAGTCCCGCAATATGCCGGACAATCTATGCTTTGCCGTGATGTGCGGCCTGATTCACAGAGGGCTTGAGAAAAAAACCACGGATTTTCCGAACAACTATCCGAAAACAATGCTTGGCATTATCGATACTCTGAAAAGGTTCAGACTCCAAGGGCAGCGCAGGAAAACCGGGATGTACGGCAACGATTACAATGATATTTCATCTATTAAGCGGATTACCTATATCTGTGTAGGCTGAAGGAGGGCGATGATCCGTTTAACCAGGTTTTGGGTTCTACCGGAATTATAGGTGCGGCGGACACCAATTATATTCTAAAAGGTAAGCGAAGAGGTAACGGTGCTACGCTGCTTTCCAGCAGTCGTGATGTGGAATCTCAGAAGCTGACTTTGCAGTTTCATGATCTTATTTGGGAGCTTGGGAGCGAAAAAACAGCGAAAAAATTCATAAGGCAGAAATCCCGTAATTCCTTTTTGGGGATAGTAGAGTTTATGGATAACCGTACCTAATGGGTCCGCATGAAGACGGAACTGATCACGGATATGGCGGAAACAGAAAATACGCCTAATGTGGTGACAGAGTATTTGGAGCAGTTCTCCAGCGAGTTTATTAGTATTGAATACAGAACGAAGCGAATGGGCAAAAGCAGGCTTATTAAGCTGATAAAAAATGACGGCAAATCCACTATATAGAAAAAATCCGTCACAGCTATCATTATCGTCACAAATTAGACGAGTGAGGCTGGATTTTATGCAGAGTAAAATGCCTGAAATCAGTACCAGTGACCGAAAAAGAGAAAAAAAAACTTTTGTAGAACGCAAAATACTGTGGGCTGTCGCTGTCCAAATATCTCAGGTGATCGGAATTTTGTAAGGAGTTAAAAGTAGTAATAAGTGAAAAAAATTGCGATATCTTTTGGAAGCTTAAAGCACTGAAAACAGAGCTTTCTATGCTTAAAAAGTATAAGATTATTCACTGTATTGAAACGATACGGAACATTCGTAAAGAGTAAGAGGGGTTGTTATTTTG
>CAOXUF010000178.1:2592-3922 GCA_948560485.1 uncultured Eubacterium sp. | reverse complement strand
TGGGGGAAAGGAGGTGCAGCGGAATAATTGAGTTCCGCCGCTTGCGGCGGGACGAAAGATATCAAGCTTGCAACAACGTAGCGAGCAGACCGTTTGTACTCCCAAAGTAGCAAAACGGTAAATCTCGTTAGGGTGTATACTACAACCTCTTGCAGAAAGGAACTAACAAATGGACAAAAGAATCAAAAAACACTTTTGGCTTTCTTTCTGAGAGAAAACCAAGCTGAAATGCAAGGCAGAACTCGCCTATATTTCAGAGTCGGCGGTCATTGGATTATTGCTCTGTGGCTACGAGCTGAGAGGAAACCCGGACGATCGTTTTTAAACAGCAATACGGGATTTATCCGCAATTGGAAATAACATCAATCAGCTTGCATCAAAGGTGTATACGCTCGAATTTATTAATATGCCGATGCTGCAAGCGGGGGGCTTTGTGCAGGCACGAATTGCAGGCAGATAGTAAGACGGAATTTCTGCGTCCGGCAAAGAGCAGATTTTAGAGCAAAACTCCGCCAAGACGGAATTCAGCCTGTGCACTTTTACCCCTTGTAGGGCAGCTTTCGGGATTACTTTATGCAGGTGAAAGAGGCGCAGGAGCTCAATAAACAGGTTTTGCTGCAACTATCAGTACGACGGCTATGTGTTTGTGACGAACTGAGCAAGTTGATGAAGTCGGGGTATTTGACAAGCTATTTCCCGGAGTTTATCCAGCGCTACGGTATAAAACGGATGTTTTTCACGACCTGAGCCACTTCTGCGCAAGTCTATTGCTTGATAATGGCGTATCCCTGAAACAAATTCAGGAGTGGTTAGGGCATTCGGATTTTTCCATTACCGCCAACATCTATGCTACCCCAATTACAGTTCGAAACTTTTCTCGGCGCAGGCGATGGAGAACGGAATTTTTCTGCCGGAATCAGGAGATTTCAAGAGTAAATGAGAGGAAATCAAGCCTGAATGATAAAAGCTGTTCTTTCCAAATTTTTGGAAAGAACAGCCAAAATGAGGGTGATTTTGGAGGTGGGTACAAAAAAGAAATCCGGCAACCCGCATGGTTACTGGATTTCTCAATGGCGGAGTGGGTGGGATTCGAACCCACGGTACCGTGAGGTACAACTGATTTCGAGTCAGTCCCGTTATGACCACTTCGATACGTCTCCAAATATATTAACCTGAATATCACAGGTCAACAGCTATTTGATTATTCTTAGAATTTCTATTAGAACTCGGCCAAATCTCTGTCCACCCAACTCCAAAATTCCCAGTGTTTTCAGGGCCTCCCAGCCCCTTCGGTTCCACTCCACCCGCAAGATTTCGAGTGCGGACCCTT
>CAOXUF010000178.1:0-2582 GCA_948560485.1 uncultured Eubacterium sp. | reverse complement strand
CCGTTATGACCACTTCGATACCACTCCGTGTATATTCATCCGCAGATTTCCAAGGCTTCTTTGAGGTTCAAAATTGCTTTGGAAAGAAATGGCGGCAAGAACAACAAAATATTTAGTTTTTAAACGCTTTAAATCCCTGTACATAAAGGGTTTTCGGGATAAAGCGACTAACAGGTTTTAACATTCTCTTAAAACTTTGTTATTTTGATGCTGTCGTATTGATGCAATTCAAATTGTTACAGGTCTTGCAGTGTTTTCAGTTATCCCGAAAAAGATTTTAGATACATTATATTCATATAATTTCTTCTATTTTATCTGGATAATTGTATATTGTCAAGGGATAAACTCATAGTTGACACTCTTTAGCAAAAAAGAGTACAATAATACACAATACAGGAGGGATATAGATATGAGACAAATCTCGGATATAGCGCTGAAATTGGCGTCTCTTTCCGTATATAAAGAGATTTTACATCAACCTGTGGTAAAAGCACTGTACCGGCTTCTATGGGCAACAAACACTACACCGCAAGAAGTAGCTTTAGCGTGGGGTGAGCTAATACAAGCACTTGCAGATAAGCGTCAGATAAAACAAGCTGCACATGCAATTTTACAGGTAGTTTTGTATGATCAAAATATTTTTTCTCAGTTAGCTGCGGCAGATGAGGTAGAATATGATTTAAAACAAGTGGCTCAAAGAGACTTAACTGTATTAATGGAAGCGGCACGCATTACCCCACAAGATATTTTAAATGGCTGTAAATTTGCAGAAGAACTAAAAAATCTTAAATTGCCGCAATGGGAAACGGGAGAACCAGAAAGCATTCTGAAAGGCACTCCCAGTCAAGTACTGTCGCAGCTGATGGAGTTTTATAAAGAGCATGGATGCGGTATTTTTGCACAATACAATGCCTTTATTTGGAGAAAACAAACCATTATGCCAGTGGAGTTTCCTGATCAAATACAGATATCTGACCTAAAGGGATATGAAGAACAACGTCGATTAATACTGGATAATACAGAGGCTTTTTTATGTGGATTGCCTGCCAACAATTGCTTACTTTATGGCGATAGAGGTACTGGGAAATCTTCCACCATTAAGGCGATTTTAAATCAATACCATACCCGGGGGCTACGTATGATTGAAATGCCCAAGGAGTTCTTAAAGGATTTTCCGGATTTGGTTGCAAAAATTGCATGCTTACCGATGAAATTTATTATCTTAATTGATGACCTGTCTTTTACCGAGCAAGATAATACTTATGCTTCTTTAAAATCTGTATTGGAGGGAGGAATTGCAGCCAAGCCAGATAATGCGCTGATTTACGCGACCTCCAACCGCAGGCATTTGGTGCGGGAAGCTTTTTCAGACCGTGATGGAGACGAAGTGCATCGCTCAGATACGATACAGGAAAGTCTATCGCTAGCAGATCGTTTTGGGTTATGTGTTAACTTTAGTATACCGGACAAGCAAAAGTATTTAGATATGATTATAGAAATAGCAGAACAGAGGGGGATGCAAGAGCATTTGGATCAATTGCTGTGCGGCGCAGAGCAATGGGCAATTATCCGCGGCGGACGTTCTCCCCGTTGCGCACAGCAGTATATGAATTTTGCAGAGGCAGCTATCAAATCGGGTAGAAATATATAGGACATATGCTTTACAAATTGCTGCAGATTCACTACTATTGTGTCACATTGCATCGTTTTATCTTAAGGAGGTACGGCATGAAAAAATCTAAACGTATAATATCATTAGTTCTAATCTCTCTTTTAACGGCTATGATATTTGTCGGATGCGGCAGCAGCGACATTAGTCAGGGCATAGCAAAGAATGATTATCCCATTACCATTCAAGGTGTGACGTTGAGTAGCCAACCAATGGGTGTTTCAGTTTTGTCTGAAAATATTGCGGATGTGATTTTAGCCATGGGTTATGAGGCTACATTAAAAGCCAAAAGTGCAGACTGCACACAACGTGATCTTTCTGTTTTACCAAATATTTCTATCGATGATGTGGAAGTGATGAAAAGCTTAGGAATTACGTTGGTGCTGGTAGATTCTGAGCCGACAATAGAACAAAAGACGGCACTGGAACAGCAGGGTATTCAGGTATTGGCTATTACGCCGGCAACAAGTCGGGAAGACTGTAAACGGTTATATCGTCAAGTAGGCTCAGCGATGAAAGGAGGAAAGACAGGTTATACCAAAGGTGAAAAATCTTGTGATAATGTGTTTTATACGTTAGATGATATTACGCGTTCTATTCCTTCTAATGGTAACCAAAGTACAGCAGGCTATGTTTATGACCTAGAAGGACATGTGGCTACAGGCGATTCCCTGTGGGGCAATTTGATTGATTATGCTGGTTTTTTAAATGTTTTTGGAGATGGAACTAACAATTGGTTGGAGGATATACGTTCGATTCAAATTGCAAATCCATATTATATTTTTTGTCCTGCTGGATTGAAAGCCAAAATGGAGCAGTCGGAGCATTTTCGGGATTTAGATGCGGTAAGAAACGACAGAGTCTTTGAGTTAGAGCCTTTTGCTATGAAAAGACAGGGAAGAACTATGTTGAA
>CAOXUF010000177.1 GCA_948560485.1 uncultured Eubacterium sp. | reverse complement strand
TATTAAAGATGAAAAAACTTGACAATTATTT
Source organism: uncultured Eubacterium sp. (assembly GCA_948560485.1). The sequence goes on along the minus strand of CAOXUF010000177.1, from coordinate 5,290 downwards.
GGGGAAACATTAAAACAAGTTGATTACAAATACTACATTATGTTTGAACTTGGTGTTGGCACGGGGCTTCAGCTTCAGGATATTCTTGCTTTTAAGAATAAAGACGTTACAAACAAAAAAGAAATTACTGTAGAGATTGGAACAAAAAACATAAAAAATACGTTTTCTATTCCAAAAGATTTACAAAAGACTATTAATGAATTCACAATGGGAAAAGACCCTGAGGCTTATCTTATTCTGGGTCACAACACTTCAAATAAACCGGTTTCCAGAGAACAGGCTTACAGAGTTCTTCGTGCTGCAGGACACAAGATTGGATTAAGTTCCATTGGTGCACAGACAATGCGTAAAACATTTGCATGGAAATATTATAAAGAAACCGGAGATATCTATTATCTTCAGAACTTATTCAATCACGCTTCACCTTCTATTACATATCGTTTTATTGGTGAAAAACCAAATATGGAAGTAGTTCTTAAAAAGATGACTCCTCAGGAAAATGAACGCAGTAGATATCTTCTGTATTTAAATGGAAGCGGAAAAAAAAGATTAAATAATATTATTAATACTCTTGAAGATATTAAAGATAATTTTGATAATCCTGCTAACAACGATTCTTTCTATGGAAAAGTTGATTGTCTTCTTGAAGAATTAGATGCACTTATTAAAAATTATAAAGAAACAAAATAAATATATTATATAAAGAAGAGCTGCCAATCTTTTACGATTTGCAGCTCTTCTTTATTAATCGTCGTCATCTTCATCTTCTTCACTTTCTTCCCAAATCTCTTCCACGACAATTTCTTTTTCAAGAGACCTTTGTCTTCTCTCACGTCTCTTTTCCCTAATATTTTCCTGCTTTTCATGAATGGAATCTGCTCCCTCTTCATCTGTAGACTTCATAATCTTAATAGCATAAAAACTATCTTCTTCTAATTTTTTTACTCTTATTTTTCCCCTGACATATCCATGTTCAGGACATTTTCCCAGACAATAATATGTCTTTCCACTATCGGAAAACCAATCAATAATAATCTCTAATGGTCTGTCACACTGATTACAGAGCATAGAACTGACATCTGTATCTTCAAACATCTCGTCTTTCTCCAAAAATTCCCTTGTAACTAACTTCGTATATTGATCAAATCTGACAAAAATCTCTTCTTCCTTAATTCTTGGTGGATAAAAAGTATCTATGGATAGTCTCCCCTTATACTTTTCAAAATCCATTACCTGCATAACCTTTGCTGTATAGTAAGCATCACTTAATGCTCTATGGAACTCTCCATCTTCCGGAATTTCTAAGTATTCAACTGCACTCATAAGCGTTCTTTTCATATGCCCATCGTCGTATCGTAAACTAAACATTTTCTGTAAGTCTATATAGAACAATGGAAATTCCAAAATACGCTCCAGTCTGTAATGCCGCATATTCTTCTGTAACTCAGTTAAATCCATTGAGCCCCAGGTACAGAACATATAATCATCACCACACCATTCTAAAAATTCTACAATTGCTCTTTTAAAATCCATTCCATGACTTAATTCTTCATTTGTGAAATGGGTAATCTCCTGAATTTTATAATGAAGTTTTTTATATACTCTCGGACGAATAACCTGCTGATAAGAATCTAATATCTGCCTGTCTTCCGTTACTCTTACTGCACCAATTTCAATTATTTCAAAAGGAATATCCGGATAATGATTAGTTTTTCCGTAAGGATTCTGGTTCCATTCCAAATCCATTACAATATAATCCATTTCTTTTCTCCATATTTAATTTTCTAGTGTTCCCTGCGGGAATCGAACCCACAACTAGTGCTTAGGAGGCACTTGTTATATCCATTTAACTAAGGGAACTAATACGGCTTAGGAGAAATATTCTCCTAAGCAGACTTTTATTTTTTTTCTATCTTCTCAAGCCCACCCATATATGGTCTCAAAGCTTCTGGTATACTTACACTTCCATCTTCATTAAGATTATTTTCTAAGAATGCAATCAACATACGTGGTGGAGCAACTACTGTATTGTTAAGAGTATGTGCAAAATAATTTCCTTCTGCTCCTCGTACTCTGATAGAAAGTCTTCTCGCCTGAGCATCTCCTAAGTTAGAGCAGCTTCCTACTTCAAAGTATTTCTTTTGTCTTGGTGACCATGCTTCAACATCTACAGATTTCACTTTGAGATCAGCTAAATCCCCTGAACAACACTCTAATGTACGAACCGGAATATCCAGACTTCTAAATAAATCGACAGTATTTTTCCAAAGTTTATCATACCATGCCATACTATCCTCTGGTTTACAAATAACTATCATCTCCTGTTTTTCAAACTGGTGAATACGATATACTCCTCTTTCTTCTATACCGTGTGCACCTTTTTCTTTACGGAAACATGGTGAATAACTTGTGAGTGTAAATGGAAGTTGTTCTTCTTTCGTATGCGTTCCAATAAATTTGCCAATCATTGAATGTTCGCTAGTACCAATTAAGTAAAGATCTTCTCCCTCAATCTTATACATCATAGAATCCATTTCATCAAAACTCATAACACCTGTTACGACATTACTCCGGATCATAAAAGGTGGTACGCAATATGTGAATCCTCTGTCAATCATAAAGTCTCTTGCATATGAGATAACCGCTGAATGAAGTCTGGCAATGTCTCCCATAAGATAATAAAATCCATTTCCTGCTACATTTCTTGCCGCTTCCAAATCAATTCCATCAAACTGTTCCATAATATCAGTATGATAAGGAACCTCAAAATCCGGTACTACCGGCTCTCCAAATTTTTCTAATTCCACATTTTCACTATCGTCTTTTCCAATAGGGACTGATGGATCTATAATATTTGGAATGACCATCATTCTCTTTTTAATTTCTTCTGCAAGATTTTTTTCTTCGTTTGTCAGTTCATCAATCTTTGCATTTCCTGCAGCTACTTTTGCTTTCGTTTCCTCAGCCTCATCCTTCTTTCCTTCTTTTATCAAGCCGCCAATCAGTTTTGACAGGCTATTCTTTTCAGCACGAAGAGTCTCAACTTCTTTTTTTATCTCTCGGTTACGCTTATCCAGCTCAATAACTTCATCTACTAATGGAAGTTTATGCTCCTGAAATTTATTTTTAATATTTTGTTTTACAATATCCGGATTCGTTCTCACAAATTTTATATCTAACATATTACTTCTCCCTTTTATCTACAGATATAATATATTTTTTTACACGGTATTACGATTATACCCTAAACACCTTATTTTTACAAGGATTGTAGCCAACATAATCTAAATGTGTTATACTATTTTTTGTCGAAACATGTGAAAATCATAATTTAAGGGGATTTACTTATGAATTTAGAATTAATGAATACAAGACGAAATAATAAAATTTATTCAGATGGAAAAAATACTTTTAAAATTTTTAATAAAGGATATGATAAACGATTGGTTTTTCTCGAGTCTTTTATTACTGCAGAAGTAGAATCCGCCGGTGTTAAAGTTCCTTCTATCTTAGAAGTCACAAATCAAGATGATCAATGGTCTTTTAAGACTGAGCCAATGGAGTGGAAAACATTATTTACTATGATGAAGGAAGACCCTGATAATATAGATAAATACTTAGATAAAATGGTTGAAGTTCACACTTCCATTCATAAATTTAAATGTCCAAAACTTCCTGCTCAAAAACAAAAATTAACAGATTATATTCAATCAGCTGATTTAAATGAAGACTTGAAAATAGACCTTTTGGACATGTTAAATTCCTGTCCAAAACATAATAAATTAGTACACGGAAATTTTACACCACATAACGTTGTTATTTCAGATGATGGACATTATATTGTTGACTGGAATCACGCTTCTCAAGGTAGCGCCAGTGCAGATATTGCTCGTACTTACATCTGGATGCAGATGAATATGCCGGAATATGCAGAAATATATTTAAAAAAATTTTGTGATGCTACCAATACCAGTTCCCGCTATGTTCATAATTGGATTCCAATTGTTGCGGCTGCAAGGCTTGCCAAGAAAATTTCAGGAGAAGAAGAATTATTAAACAGTTTGATTTCTGTAATTGAATATTAATAAATATAAAAGCACATAGGGATATTAAATCATCTCTATGTGCTTTAAGTTTACATAACTATACTCTTATAATATCTACTCCTGCTGCTTTTACTGTTCCTGTAAGTATAAGTGTTACATCATTCACTGCTTCGTCTTCTCTTTGCATATCCGGTCCATCTATTGCACCCATAAAACAATCAACTTTATTTTGTACTCTCCAGTTTCTTGGAATATAAATTTCAAGTCCACCAGCATAACACTCGATTCTCATATATACTTTATCTCCTGCTGCCCTGGCATTATCCAGATATACCTCCATGCCACCTGCTTTATTGATAATTTCAACACTTTTAAGATTCTGGGAATCAATGTATTTCTGCGCTCCTGAAAATCTATTCATATGATATACATGTTCACCCTCTACATGACTCTGATGTGGCTGGTCTGTTCCATAATTCGCATTCCCCTGCCATGAGTGATTACTATCTTCTTCACTATTTTTATAATTACAGAAATAATTCTTCTCCCATTTTTTTCTTCCAAATCCTCTAAAAATAAGAGAGCATCCAATTGTCAAAAGAATCGCCGCACCAATTACCGGCCATGGAGTAATTGCCTGAATTCCCAGTTCTTTATCCCATACAATCGCTAGAAATGCCAGTCCCATAAATACACTAAAGCTCTCCCTGCTGACTATTCCTTTTATAATCCATGCTCCCCACAATGCTGAGAACATTATATGCTTAAATCCTACATTATCCAAATACCCCATTTCGCTTATCAACCAAAGTGCTGCCGCTGCTATTATTAAAACTCCCCAAAAAATATTGCCTGCTCTTTTTTTCATCTTGCCAGCCTCCTTATATCATCTATTTTACTTTTTAAAGGTTTAAAGTATCCTCTGGATACAAAAATAATTTTATGTGTATTTCGAAATTCTATTTTTGATGATGCCGTTATATTTTTAGTAATTGAATATATCTCTTTCACATTAACAATTGCCGATTTAGATATTCTACAAAAATAATGTGGTAATATATGTTCTAATTCATATAATCTTCTCTTTGTTGTGAAAATATTATTTCTGGTATGAGCCTTTACTACATCATTTTCTGTTTCAAAAAAGATGATATTTTCTATATTCTCATAAAACTCGATATTATCCCTAAACAATTCAATTTCGATATTGTTATAATTTGAAATTAGACTCTGTAAATTCATAA
>CAOXUF010000176.1 GCA_948560485.1 uncultured Eubacterium sp. | reverse complement strand
TACATAAAAACAGAATATCTAAATCATCTGTAATATAATTTAGAACACTCTCACAAAAGTTAAAATTATTCTCCTCTGGTAAAATATAATGTTCTACCTGACATGATACTGACCGCAATACTTTTTCATACTCCTCAAACGTAGGCTCTATGATAAGCGCCTTTTTAGGGCAAAATGCATACACTATTCGATATAAAATATCATCTGCACCATTTCCAACAAAAAAACTATCTTTGGGAAGCAGATATTTTTCAGACAATAAACTACGCAGCTCACAACATGAAAGATCAGGATACTTATTACAAGTCTCCAACCCCTCTATAACGTTAGAAATTACATTAATAGGTAATCCTAATGGATTTATATTTACTGAAAAATCATAAAGAACCTCTTTATTTATATATTTCGTTCTAGCAGAACTAAGTCCTGTATTTAAAATCTCTACCATTGTATCTCTTCTTCCTGTATCCTACAAAACTCATCCCAGTTTTTCTAACACGGAACTTCCTATTGTTCCCTCTGGCATTTTCACTCCAAAATTTTCAGCCACCGTAGAACCGATTACTGCAAATGTATGCTCATCTTCCAAGGCTTTCCCCATTTCCATTGTCTTTGAATAAGCAATAAAAGGGACATACTCTCTTGTATGATCTGTACCCTTGTAAGTAGGGTCGTTTCCATGGTCTGCTGTGATAATCAGCAAATCATCATCTCTCATCTTTTCCATGAAAATACCTAAATTCACGTCAAACTTCTCAATTTCTCTTCCATAGCCTATCGGGTCTCTCCGATGCCCCCACATTGCATCAAAATCCACCAGATTTACAAAACACAGCCCATGAAAATCTTTCCCACATAGCTCTATAGTCTGTTCCATTCCGTGAACAGAACTTTTGGAGCGATAGCTTTCCGTAATCCCCTCTCCACAAAAAATATCATTAATCTTACCAACACCAATCACATCCAGTCCATTCTCCTTTAATGCATTTAGCACTGTTTTGTTCGTTGGTTTCAAGGCATAATCATGTCGGTTACTCGTTCGTTCAAACTCCCCTTCTCGTTTTCCTACATAAGGTCTGGCAATCACACGTCCCACTTTCCACTCTTCTCTTAATGTAATTTCTCTGGCAATCTCACAACAGCGGTACAAATTATCCAAATCAAACGTTTCTTCATTTCCACATATCTGCATTACCGAATCCACTGATGTATACACAATCATAGCCCCTGTAGCAATTTCTTCCTCACCCAGTTCTTCTATAATATCTGTTCCACTGGCAGTTTTATTTCCAATCACACGCTTTCCACACCGCTTCTCCAGTTCCGCAATCAATTCCAGCGGAAAACCATGCTCTGCAAAAGTTTTAAATGGTGTCTTTGTCTCTATTCCCATCATCTCCCAGTGACCGGTCATCGTATCTTTTCCATTGCTCACTTCTGCAAGTTTCATATATCTTCCCAACGGCTTTTCCACACCTATCATATCTCCTGCCGAATGAAGATTTAACATCCCCAGCTTTTGTAAATTAGGAATCTCCAATCTTCCCATCTTCTCCAAAATATGTCCAAAAGTGTCTACACCTTCATCTCCAAACTTTTCTGCATCCGGAAGAGCCCCGATACCAAGTGAGTCCAATACAATTACAAATATTCTCTCATATGCTTTCATTTCGCCACCTCTTTCCATGTCATCAATTATTCCCATTTCAGTAATTCATTTTCTTAAAACTAGCGTTCATTAATTTTCTATAATTCTTTCTCTTAACTTTCCTTTTACTTCTTCACCTGCAAAAGATACTTCTATTGCATTTTTCATCATTACTCTAACTTCCTCATCGCTGATTCCATATGCTTCCTGTACAAACTTAAGTTCTTTTGTCATAGAAGTATTACTGACTGTACGATTATCCGTATTAATAGTAACCAGTAATCCTACATCTAAAAATTCCCTGAGAGGATATTCATTTACACTTTTTACCGCTTTTGTCTGTAAATTACTGATAGGACACATCTCGATTCCAATATGATGATTCTTTACAAACTCCTTTATGTCCTGTTTTTCTCTCATAGCAATGCCATGGCCTATCCTCCCTGCCCCGGCTGTCAATGCATCTTCTATATTCTGTGGGTTTCCACATTCTCCTGCATGAATTGTAAATGGTATTCCCAGTTTTTTGACTTTATAAAACAACTCCATAAATTCAGCCATGGGATACTGTGCCTCCGCTCCTGCCAGATCTGCTGCACATACACCTTTCCCTAAAAATTCACTGGCAGCTTTTATCATCTCATAATTATGCTCCATGCTGTGATGTCTCATGGCACAAACAATTACATTATATTCTACTCCAAAATCCTTTTTACCTTTTTCCAGTCCCCTTAACAAAGCCTGAATTACCTGTCTGGTATTCATTTCTTCTGTAATCAAAAGCAATGGAGCAAAACGGATTTCTGCATAAATCACGTTTTCCTTTCTTATCGTTTTTAACACATCATATCCTGCCTCTGCCAGCCCCTCTTCATCCTGTAAACATTCCAATGGCAAATCAAACTTTTCTAAATATTCTACTAAATCGGAACAATCATCAGATACGCTTAACTCCTTTTCCGATACGCTTCTTTTAAGTCTTTTCTCTATAAATTCTCTGCTAAGCGAACCATCCAGATGACAATGTAGTTCTATTTTTGGCATTCTCTTTAATTCTTCTATTGTCATCCCTCTCCTCCTTCTCGGCAGTCCCATTTTTCACACTCTATCACAAACCACAACTATTTATCTTCACGAATCAAATTTCTAACAGCTTCAATTGCTGTCTGAATCGCCATCTCTGTATCATGTACTACCGGATTTTCTAATCCCTGCTTTTCTCTCTCCTGATTTGCCACCACAAGAAAACAGGAACCAGCTCTTACTTTCAGATAACTTGCCACAATAAACAATGCTGCCGACTCCATTTCAGAAGCCAGGCACCCCAGTCTCTTCCACGCTTCCCATTTATTTTTTAATTCATAATGAACTGGTTTTGTTTCCGGCTCATGTTGTCCATAAAAAGAATCCTTACACTGAACTACTCCTGCATGATAAGAAAATTCTTTCTGTCTTGCTGCCTTTGTCAATGCGTTTGTTATAGAAATATCCGCTACTGCCGGAAACTCCATCGGTGCATATTCTCTGCTTGTTCCTTCCATACGAACGGCACCTGTGGCAATCACAATATCTCCACTTTTTACCTCTGGCTGCATACCGCCACATGTTCCTACTCTGACAAAAGTATCTGCCCCACATCGGTACAATTCCTCGATAGCAATTGCTGCTGACGGCCCGCCAATTCCAGTAGACGTAACACTTACCTTTACTCCATCAAGAGTTCCCGTGTATGTAACATATTCCCGATTGTCGGCCATCAAAATCGGATTATCCAGATATTCGGCAATCTTTTCACATCGTTTCGGGTCTCCCGGCATAATTACATATCGACCGACTTCACCTTTTCCTACCTGAATATGATATTGTTTGTTTGGATTCTCAGAATAATTTTTCATAGCACACCTCTTTCATTTCATACATAGTTATTTTTCTAGTCCACGATACCTTTATTTAAAAATACCTCTGCGTTTATTTACTTTTCCAATATAAAATCGATTTACATCTTTCTCCTGTACCAGATACTTTTGAATGATTTGCACCTTTTCCTCCGCCTTTGTCTTCCCCTTTAATAACCGGTCAATCTCTTTTAGGCTTTTACAATTTTTCTTTGATTTTTCGAAAACATAAACCTCATCATTCATCTCATTATACAATTTCATTTTGTCTCTGGTCCAGCTATGTACCCCCCAATTTAAATGTGCAATATCCTCTTTTAATTTCTTTGCAGGATTTCCAGCAAACAATGTATGCGAAGGAACAACCTTGTTAGATATGAGACTTCCACCACCAAGCACTGCACCGGACCCAAACTGTGTCCCTTTCAAAACCATTGCCGACTGCCCCAGCCACACATGGTCACCCACAAGAATGGACTTTCCGTAATTAATTCTCTTTCTTGTATGGATATCATATAGCGCATGAGCATCGCCAGTCCGCATCCATATTCCAAAAGCAAACACACCATTATCACCTATTAAAATATTCTGATATTCCGATACCACCATATTCAGTGTTCCGTTAAAATAGTTTCGCTCTCCTATATAAACACAGTTTTCATTGCTCACTGCAATATTCAAATAATAATCATTTTTCGGATTGCTTCTTAAATAAACAACACAATTATTTCCTTTAAAATGAATTTTGCTATTCACCAGTCTCACCTGATTATCTAACACCAAAATATTACCTTGTCCTGAAAATATGATACTGGAATTTTTCATCTCAATGTTATCCCCATTGCAAATTGCTTTGTTGTCCTTCAGTTTTTCACATTCAGATATTTCTAATATCTTTTCCATGTTCATCTCCTAATAAATTTATTTTTTCACATTATCTGGTCCAAATCCCATTGGCAGTAAATCTTTCAACCACAATACCTTGTATTTTTCTATATCTGCTGCCAAAATAATCTGGAATGTTTCCGGATTGCAAAATTCCATCATGACCTGTCTGCATACACCACAAGGCGTTGTATACATTTCTATTGCGCCATCCTTTCCTCCTACAACACATATTGCCTGGAACTCAATCTCTCCCTCGCTTACGGCCTTGAAAAAAGCTGTCCGCTCAGCACAATTGGTCGGTGTATATGCTGCATTTTCAATATTACAGCCTGTATATATTTTCCCATTCTTTGTAAGTAGTGCAGCCCCTACTTTAAAACCCGAATATGGTGCATAGCAGTATTTTATCTGATCTGCTGCCTGCTCAATTAATTTTTGTATCTGCTTCTTGTCCATTTATTTTCCTTTCTATAATAAATATATTATCACTTTATAAAAAGAATAGACAGTAATTTTTCTGAATAAATAAAAAATGTACCAAAGATTTATTTTTACTCTTGGTACATTTTTTTGATATATATTCTTTCAATTCTTTTCTAATTTTTCCAGAACTCTTCAAACTCCAATCCTTCATTTCTCTCTAATGTCATTCGAATAGACCACTCATTAGAGAATAAAATCAATGGATTTCCTTTCATATCCTTCACTTTCTTTGTATCACTCGGACATTTCAAGCTATTTAAATCTGTTGCAGGGTCTTTTACCCAGCGGATATGTGTATATGGCAATGGGTCCAAGCGCACATCACAGCCATATTCATTTTCCATTCTGTATTTTAACACATCAAACTGAAGAACACCTACTACCCCAACGATAATCTCTGACATTTCCAAATTGTAATCCTGAAAT
>CAOXUF010000175.1:1297-5372 GCA_948560485.1 uncultured Eubacterium sp. | reverse complement strand
CTGTTCATATTCAAACAGTCTGGCATATGCCACACCTAAATTATTATAAACATCACCATAAAACCGCTCCGGCAGTTCATTATTAATTGCCTTGCTGAGAATATTATTATAATAATTGATTGCCATATTATATTTTTCTGTATCCATCAAAATATCTGCTTTTGCTTTCCAGCGTTCTGCTGACGTTTTCGAACAGAGTGCCTCTAGATGATTTTCCAGTTTTTCTGCCAGTTTATCTGTGTAGTACTCTGAATTCTTAATTACAAATGCAATCTTTTCCCCAAGTTCCCCACCATTGGCAATAATCTGTCTGATACCTGCTGCAATGTGAGTCTGATCCAATTCCTTGTCAATATATTCTATCAACTCTTCACTAAAAAACTTGTCATCAATCAAGTACAGATAATTGTACAAATAATAACTAATCTCTTCGATTGAATAAATATTTTTATTTACTTCTTTTATGTAATAAGGCTTATCTGAATGCTTTGTACATAATCTAATATAATTCATAATATCTCCATTCTGCCGTTTTCTGATAAACAAATTGTCACGAGAACACACTGTCTCTTTTTATTCTCTCTTTTTTACTGTAATGTAATTTCCCTAGTCAGTATCATTCCCGAACTTTTAAAAAACTCGCCAAAACCTAAATCACTGATTTTTATTTCAAATTTATTTTCATCTATATATTTAAAATCCACCTGAATACGTGTAGTGTTTGGTTCTCTCTTTGGAAATTCTCTTAAATCCATTTTAAAAGTCTCATTGGTATGTGTAATCAAATCCTGTATTTCAAAGACTGCCTGCGTTGGCTTTTCCATAATACACTCAATTGTCGAACGGGCATTATACCAGTAGTCTCCAATATTAGAAAGGATAATATTACTGTCCTTTCCTTTGTACTCTAAAGCCATCGTAATCTTTACTCTGGTTCTTCCTTTACATGAAATTAAATATTTATCCAGCATAGAAGGTAAAAAAGTCTCCTTCGCTCCGTAAGCTGCTCCTTTTACAATCAGGTTATTTCCTTTAAAAACACGCCTGTTTCTACATATCAGCTGTAATGTTTTCTGCCATCCGTCTTTGTAAAAGCCTTCTCCGGACAGGTACACTCCTGATACAACGTGCTCTTTTAAAAATTCCTCCAAATAGCCTGCAAGAATTTCATCTGATGCCCCTGCATCTTTTTCCACCATCTCCAAATTAAGCATCTGGCTTAAATCCTCCACTGCAACGTCTGCCACATGTGGTTCTTTTCCTTTTATTACTTCAAGGCGCCTACATATAAACTGATGTCTGTTCAACTCTAAAAACAACACTTTATTAATCCAGATATCCTTGTTCTGATTCAGACTATAATATACAAAACTCTCAGAATGGCTGATAATTTTCACTTCCTCATCGCCATAGCCAAGTCCTGCTAAAACTTCTGTTATTCCCTTCAATATCGCAGGATTGATTTCTTCAACTGTAACTAATATATTTTTTATTAATCTGCCATTTCCCTCATTAATTGCCAGTTTCAGCAAATAAGAAAAGAATACAATCATTACCTGATGAAGTTCTTCCTTGTCGATATCCTGCTGAAACAAAAATGGTAAATCCCTATATACTTTGCTGTTCGCAAGCCGCTTTTTATTGACCGCTTCATCCCCTGCTGACCATTCATTTAAATCACTGTTATAGCAGACCACTGCCGGTATCAGATAATTGTCCGCAGTTCCCATGCTGATAGACTGTGGATTACCTTTATTGTCAATATATGCTAACTGTGCATAATCTCTGGAAAAATCAATTCCAAGTATCATCTCTTTCGCCAATGTTTTTCCCTCCTTTTAAAATCAGTGTTCTCCTAAAGTAATTTAAACACCTTACGTCCTGCATCTTTATACAATTCATAAGACTGCATCATCTCTCTGGCCGCATCATCTCGTCCTACATCTTTACAAATCATCATACCGTTAATCATTCCAAACCGGCTTTCATCATTGTATGTATTCTTTTCTGTAATCCGGATAGAAGAATTATCTACGACCTTTCCATATGGGAACTCATCAGAATATTCTGTAATACTGTAATCAATCTTCTCGCCATAGAACATAATAATATTCTTTGTAAATATTCCCTGATAAATACTTTTCATTTCTTCTGTTATTTCTTTACTCTTCCCAAAAGAATTTTGTATTCTGTATGTAATATTCACCCTGTGCTTTGGATTGGTTCTATAATCAATAATTGTTTTGTCTACCAAATCAAACGGAATTTTAAACCACTTGTTAAATTTCTTATAAAATTCGAAAATAATGCCCTCTTTTACCAGCCCGTCAATAAGCACGTCACATATCTTTATCTGTCTCTCTGTCAACTCTTCTCTCTTTGATAGTTCCTCGACAAATGCAATCTTACAGATAAGTGGTGTGGCCAGTCCATTATCGTATTCCTGTTCTAATATCTCCCAGATAATATTTGGACACTGGACTTTTTTTATAAAATAATTATATGTTACATATGTATAAAATCCCTTACGAATCACAGTTGCCGTAGACCCTTTCAGATAAGACTCATAAATATCATAAATCTTATCCTCAGTATTTCCTTCAAATACGTATTGCACTAATAATCTTTCCGGCAATGTATTATCTTCCAGCTCCTTTGCCTTCATTGCGAGATACAGTTGATACAATTCCAATGTTCCTGTGCCATAATACTTTCCAAGGTATAATAACACCTTGTCCTCTCTACAGCCATTTCTAAAAATTTCTGCACACATCTCTGTGACGATTTCATTATCCTGATATTCTTCCAAATCAACATAATACAAACAGATTTTTTCCAACAGCTGACGTCTGATATTTCCATATCCATATTTTTCTATATATGGATAAACAGTATCCAAAAGATTTTTTTGTATTAAAATCTCAATCACTTTCACTCTTGACTGCATGGAAAGTTCTTCCATATCCAACTGTAGAATAAAACTATCCATATCTCCCTGGTCAAAACCTTTATAGTAGTAACTTACAATAAATTCTTTCAAACTCCATCTGAATTGTTCTGTCAATTTATCAGACTCTGCAATTTCTTTTAACTGCACTGCTTTTCCGGGATAATCCGCCGGTGCTTCCATCACACTTTCTAACTGCATTAACTTCGTCATGAGATTGCTTCCCTCATTCGTTATATTTGCACGGACCTCCATCTTCTCCAGTTCATATCTGATATCAGCCAGTATTCTTCCCTGTCTATCCATAAAAACAATAATCGGTTCTGCCGTATACAAATTGATATATGCTTCCCTGTTAATAAACGGAACAGACTGAATGATATCTACCTCTTTGTGAGACACAATGACACTATTTACATTCTCATTATTTACGGTAATGCGATAAGTGTGCAGAATCTCCGGCATATATCTTGAGAGTTCTCCTTCAAGAAAACTGTCCGTTAATACATGGGAATAAATTTTACTCAGATGAATATTATTATTTCCCTGCAATAACTGCTCCGTAACATACTTTTCCAAACCACTGTGATACTTAGCATATAACTCATCCTGCATGCTTATATTTTCAATCATATTCGCATAGAAATAATCCTTGTTATACATCAGAGTATCTGTTCCATAAGAAAAATATTTGTATGCCGCCTTATCTAACGGAGCATAACTACCGGTATCTATAGAATAAATATAATATTCATAAAGGTTTGTAATTTTTAACTCTCTCTCAACACCTTTTCTAAGCCATACAGCGTAATCATCACAGTTCTTATTACTGTTAATTACAGCACTGCAAATACACGCTAAGACATCATCGCTCTTCGTGTCATCATATATCCTACTGAGAATATTAATATATTTTACATCAAACTCTCTCTCGTCAATAATAACATCTGCCGCCTGCTTTGCCAGTTCGTCTCCAATCATATGATATCTGCCGGCAAAATTTAAAACCTGCAATTCAAATCTGTTTACTACACGCAAAAGTTCCGGCTGCTGGTTTAAAACATTTGCCGCCTCAAAATACATAATCGGACTTTTACACCCTTTGCTGAACATCCTTTTAATTAATGT
>CAOXUF010000175.1:0-1287 GCA_948560485.1 uncultured Eubacterium sp. | reverse complement strand
ACTTGGATTTTCATCATATCTGTCGTCCATCTGGAATAAAAGCCATAATAACTGCCACCTGTCATGACCACCTTCGTAATACTCTTCTATTTCCTTTTTCACCTGCTCTGTATAGCTGTTTTCATTTCTATACAATGCCTTAATATACAAATAATAGCAGTATGCAATAATATTTCTGGATGTATTGACGGATACTTCTGCTGCCACCCGTCTCAGATATTCTCCTGCCTGCTCCTCGTTTCCATTCAAAACAGAAACCTGTGCTTTTGCTAAAAGACCTGTTACATCACACTTATTTTTCATCAGTCTCTGCTCAGCGATATTTATTGTTTCATTCATCCACCGCTTTCCGTCTATTTTTCCGGTTCTGAATTTCAAATAATTTTTTACTAAATATAAATCACTTTTCTTACATCTGATATAATCATCTATCTGATTTTTTGGATTTACGACAACGACATCAAAAGTCACCGTCTCATTCGCAGTCCTGAATATAATTCTTCCCGGATTACTGCCGCCATGCAATTTCAGCGCATTGATAAAATACTGATATTCGGCTATCTTTCCATTAAACTGCTCTCCGGATATTTTCTCCTTACAGTTATAGAAAAACTCCCCAGCTACTTCTACATCAATATCCACATATCCCCAGCTGCTTCTTGCAATCTGCAGAATATCTCCATAGTTTTCTGTCAAATCCGTATATTCTTTAATTTTATTCTTTATACTGATTTTTACACGTTCTTTTAATCCCATACCAACCAGAAACTCTTCTAATGCGATATTTCTGTTAGAGTTTCTCATTACCTGCTTATATAACGCAATGGCATGATTGTCATTCTTTAAGAAAAACTCAACAAAATCCTTTGAGATAAATAAAATCAATGCTTCATCATAACTTTTTTGAACTAAATTTACAAACTGTTCCAGATTCGTAATTTTTCCGATAGATGTATCAATTTCCTTTTGTTTCACTGTTATGGAAAAAGGAATCGCATAATCACCTGCCGTAGTTACGACACTGATCGTCCCACTGCATATCTGCCCCGGAATCAGATTCCTTCCATCTGCAATATAATGAACCTTATTACTCACTCCATTAAATTGATTGTACTCAAAAGATAAATGACTGTCTGTAGAATACACAATTCCTTTTACTGCCATTCCGTTTTTTCCTTTGATACTGATTTCACCCTCTTCCGTATCTCCGGTCTCGAGTTCCACCGCTATTTTATTCTCAGATATTTGTGCATCCGGCGTCTCATAGACAGCATTTCCTGATGCCAG
>CAOXUF010000174.1 GCA_948560485.1 uncultured Eubacterium sp. | reverse complement strand
TCTATGCCGAATGGGACAATTAAGACATTTTCCAGAGGCGGTTCAGATGTTACAGGTTCTATTGTGGCAAGAGCAGCAGATGCAAAGATTTATGAAAACTGGACAGATGTTAGTGGATTTTTAATTTGTGATCCTAGAATTATAAATAACCCGGAGGCAATTAATACAATTACCTATGCAGAACTCCGCGAACTTGCTTACATGGGAGCTACAGTTCTTCATGAGGATGCAATCTTTCCGGTAAGAGCAGCAGGTATTCCGGTAAATATCAAAAATACAAATTGTCCAAAAGACAGGGGAACAATGATTGTTTCAGAGACAGCAGAACCTTGCGAGCATATTATTACAGGTATCGCAGGAAAGAAAGGCATGTCCGTTATTAATATAGAAAAAGATAAAATGAACAGCGAAGTGGGATTTGGTAGAAATGTACTTCGTGCTTTAGAGAAGAGTAATGTAAGTTTTGAGCATATGCCTTCCGGTGTTGACACGATGAGTGTCGTGATTCAGACGGATGCATTGGCTGGCAAAGAAACAACAATACTGGATGAAATCCGTTCCAGAGTTCATCCGGATCAGTTATTTATCGAAAGTGATCTGGCATTAATTGCAGTGGTTGGCCGTGGTATGAAGAGTGCCAGAGGAACAGCAGCGATTCTGTTTACAGCATTGGCAGAAGCACGTGTAAACATTAAAATGATTGACCAGGGTTCTTCGGAACTTAACATTATTATCGGTGTTGCGGATGAGGACTTTGAGGTTGCAATGCGTGCAATTTATGATGCATTTATTGAAGTGAAAAAATAAGTTTTTGAACTTCTTGACAGAACGATAATATAGTATTAGTATGTAAAAGAATAATTTAATATAAATTCTTCGGGGCAGGGTGCGATTCCCTACCGGCTGTGTTTGCAGGTGCATAAGTCAGCGAGCCGCAAGGCATGATATGGTGTGATTCCATAACCGACAGTATAGTCTGGATGAGAGAAGGTAAGGTAATGATTGGATTGATAAATGAATATCAGATTTTAATGATATTTGTGTTGAGTAATCATTACAATTTTGATGTGCTATAGGCCCCGGAATGTATCCGGGGTTTTTCTTATGCATAAATTAGTAAAAATCTTTTAGTTTGAAATTTAGAAAAATGATTAGGAGATGCAGATAAAAACCATGACAGATAGAGATTTTATGATGAGAGCAATTAAATTGGCAAAAAAAGGTGAGGGCTGGACGAATCCTAATCCTATGGTTGGAGCAGTAATTGTCAAAAACGGAAAGATTATTGGGGAAGGGTATCACGAAAAGTGTGGGCAGTTACATGCAGAACGCAACGCAATAGCATCCCTTACAGAATCTGCGGAAGGTGCAACCATTTATGTAACTTTAGAACCATGTTGTCACTACGGGAAGACGCCTCCATGCACAGAAGCTATTTTAGAACAAAAAATTGCAAGAGTGGTGATTGGCTCAAGAGATCCTAATCCAAAAGTGGCAGGGAAGGGTGCTGAAATTCTGCGCAGAGCAGGTCTTCAGGTACAGGAGGACTTTATGAGAGAAGAGTGTGATGAATTGAATCCTATTTTCTTTCATTACATTACAAATAAAACACCGTATGTTGTTATGAAATATGCAATGACGGCTGATGGAAAAATAGCGACGAAAACAGGAGCTTCAAAGTGGATTACAGGAGAAGAGGCAAGAAATGAAGTTCAACTGATGAGGCATAAGTATATGGGAATTATGGCAGGTATAGGAACGGTACTTGCAGATAACCCGTTGTTGAATACTCGTATTGAAGGGAAAAAAAGTCCTGTTCGTATAATATGTGACAGCAAATTAAGAATGCCTCTTGATTCCCAGATATGCAAAACAGCGAAAGTATATAAAACAATTATTGCTTACAGTGTGGGAGAGGAAGATAAAGTAAATCAACTTCTTGAATTGGGAATACAGTTGATTCAATGTCCGGGTAAAAATGGGAAAGTTGATTTAGTTAAATTGATGGAGTATTTAGGAGAACAGGGGATTGACAGTATCCTTTTAGAAGGGGGAGGAACTCTCAATGATAATGCGTTACAGGCAGGGATTGTTCAAAAACTTATGGTTTTTGTAGCGCCGAAACTGTTTGGCGGAGAAGAGAGTAAAACTCCGGTGGAAGGAGCAGGAGTCAATGAACCGACAGAAGCAGTCAGAATGAATTTGAAAGGTGTAAAACAAGTCGGTGAGGATTTGCTATTGGAATATGAGATGAGGTAAAAAGATGTTCACAGGAATTATTGAGGAAGTAGGGAAAATAAAACATATCAGTCTATATGGAAATTCAGGGCAAGTTGCAATTAAAGCGACGAAAGTACTAGAGGGAACAAGGATTGGAGACAGCATTGCGGTCAATGGAGTATGCCTTACAGTGACTTCTTTGCAGCCGGACGGATTTACAGCAGATATTATGGCAGAAACTGTACGAAGAAGCAGCCTTTCTATTGTAAAGAATGGAGATAAGGTAAATTTGGAACGTGCTATGCCTGCAGATGGAAGATTTGGAGGACATATTGTTTCAGGACATATTGATGGAATGGGAACAATAACTGCATATAAAAAAGAAGAAAATGCTGTATGGGTTACAATTAAGGCTTCTGAGAAAATATTAAAGCTCATTATAGAAAAGGGTTCTATCTGTATTGATGGAATAAGTCTGACAGTGGCAACGGTAAGTGATGGAGAATTTCAGGTATCGGTCATTCCACATACCGGAGAAGAAACGACGTTGTTGAAAAAGAAAACAGGGGATGTGGTTAATTTAGAAAATGATGTCGTTGGAAAATATGTTCAAAAATTATTGGGATTAAAAACAGAACTGCAAAGTAATCAGGAACAGGGAATTACGATGGAGTTTTTAGAAAATTATGGTATATAGAGGAGGTTCATATGAATTATCAATATAATACAATTGAAGAGGCATTGGACGATTTAAGAAAAGGAAAAATTATTCTTGTAACAGATGACGAAGATAGAGAAAATGAAGGTGATATGATTTGTGCGGCTGAATTTGCGACGCAGGAGAATATCAACTTTATGGCATGTCATGCCAAAGGTCTTATCTGTACTCCTTTGAGCGCCGGGATGGCAGCAAAACTTGGACTGCCACAGATGGTATCAGAAAACACTGATAATCATGGTACGGCATTTACGGTTTCCATAGATCATGTGGATACAACAACCGGAATTTCAGCGGCAGAGCGTTCTTATACAATGATGAAGTGTGTAGATGATAATACAAAACCTGAGGATTTAAGAAGACCGGGACATGTATTCCCATTGGTAGCAAGAAAGGGTGGAGTTCTTGTAAGAAACGGACACACTGAGGCAACAGTAGATCTGATGAGATTAGCAGGACTCAAAGAATGTGGAATTTGTTGTGAAATTATGGAAGATGACGGAACAATGATGCGGACACCGAAATTGTGGGAACTGGCAGAAAAGTATCATTTAAAGTTTATTACAATCAAAGAACTTCAGGATTACTGTCGTATACATGAGAAACATGTTGTTCAGGAAGCAAGTGCGAAGATGCCTACTTTATATGGTGATTTTCAAGTATATGGATATGTGAATGATATTACGGGAGAACATCATGTGGCACTCGTAAAAGGAGATATTGGTGATGGAGAAGATGTGCTTTGCCGTGTGCATTCAGAATGTCTTACCGGTGATACATTTGGTTCTAGACGGTGTGACTGTGGGGAACAGCTGCAGAGTGCTATGCAGCAGATTGAAGAAGAAGGCAGAGGTGTCCTTTTATACATGCGTCAGGAAGGCAGAGGCATTGGACTGATAAATAAATTAAAGGCATACGAATTACAGGAAAAAGGACTGGATACTGTAGAAGCAAATATTGAACTTGGATTTGATGCAGATTTGAGAGAATATTGGGTAGGTGCACAAATTTTATCGGACCTGGGAGTGAAGTCACTGCGCTTATTGACAAACAATCCGGACAAAATATATGGACTTGAAGGATTTGGATTGACAATTAAAGAGAGAGTGCCTATTGAGATTGCACCTCAGCAGTATGATTTTAGATATATGAAGACCAAGCAGCAGAAAATGGGACATATATTTAACAAAATAAATTTATAAATGAATCAGGAGGAAAAGAAATGAAGAATATTCAGTTATTAGAAGGAAAAGTTGTAGCAAAAGAAGGAATGAAAGTGGGGATTGTAGCAGCCAGATTTAATGAGATTATTGTAAATAAACTTCTGGGTGGCGCAGTAGACGGACTGGTTCGTCATGGTGTAGAAGAGAATAATATTACAGCAGCATGGGTTCCGGGTGCATTCGAAATTCCTGTTGTTGCATCAAAAATGGCGCAGTCCGGAAAATATGATGCAGTCATCTGTGTAGGAGCCGTGATCCGTGGTGATACAACGCATTATGACTATGTATGCAATGAAGTATCAAAAGGTGTTGCTCAGGTTGGGCTTAACACAGGAGTTCCGGTATTGTTTGGTGTGATAACTACTGAAAATATTGAACAGGCAATTGCACGGGCAGGAAGTAAAGCAGGAAATAAAGGTTATGACTGTGCTTTGTCGGCGATAGAAATGGTAAATTTGATGGAGCAGATGTAAAATGGACATTACATTAGTGTTTGATTATGACGGAACACTTCATAATACACTCAGGATTTATGAAAGAGCTTTTCGCCAGTGTTATCAATGGCTTGTATCTGAAGGACACGTGGCAGAACAGTCTGTTTCAACAGAGAGGATTTCGGGATGGCTTGGAATGAACAGTAAAGAGATGTGGAATTCGTTTCAACCGGGACTTCCAGCAGATATTAAAGAGAAAGCCGAAAATATTATAGGGGCGTCCATGGTGGAACAGATTATAAACAATAAAGCATCATGGTACAAAGGAACTGATTTTGTATTGGACGAACTTAAAAAAATGGGTTATAATATGGTGGTTTTGAGTAATTGTAAAACAGCCTATAAAGAGGTGAATTGGAAACAGTTTTCCATGGCACAATGGTTTTCTAAATTTTATGATTGTGAGACTTTTGACTTTGCACCCAAAACAGAAATTATAAAAACAGTGAGAAAAGAAAATCCTGGAGAGTTCATTGTTATTGGTGACAGGGATAGTGATTTTGATTGTGCAAGAGCATGTGGTGCAAAATTTATAGGTTGTCTATACGGATTTGGGGAAGATGGAGAATTACAGGGGGCAGATGAAGTAATTCATTCAATTAATGACTTACCTGATAAAATTAAAATGCTAAGAGAATATATGTGCGAAACAAAGGAGAACAAATAATGAAGAAAATATTTGCAACAAAGAATCTGGTACTGATGGCTATATTTTCAGCATTAGCAGCAGTGTTAATGCTTTTAGAATTTCCGTTGCCGTTTATAGCTCC
>CAOXUF010000173.1 GCA_948560485.1 uncultured Eubacterium sp. | reverse complement strand
TGGAAACTGCTGGATCAGGCTGATTGAGGATAAAGAGGACAAGGGATATATTTACGGGCAATGAAATCATCGTTTCAACTTGTGATACATAGTTGCACAGAATATTGTACAAAATATTGACAATGCTATGAATATGGAATATACTATATTCAAAGGAGTGTGATAATATGATAGCAACAAATTTTTCTAACGTGAGGAATAATTTTAAAGAGGTTTGTGATCGGGTTATACATGATTCTGATATTGCAATAATTACAAGAAAGAATGACGAAAATGTTGTGCTGATGTCTCAGGCACAATATGATAATCTGATGGAAAATCTTCACATAAGAGAAAGTAAGGCAAATTATGAGTGGTTGAAGGAGTCTATCAGGCAAGCTGAAGATGGAAGGCTTGTAAATTTTGATGTGGAGGATTAGTTTATGAATGTGTCTTTCACAGAAAATGCTTGGGAAGATTATCTTTACTGGCAAAAGATGAATAAAAAGATTGTCAAGAGAATCAACGAATTGATTAAAGATATAAAGAGAAATCCTTTTGAGGGACTTGGAAAGCCGGAACCATTAAAATATGATTTAGCTGGAAAGTGGAGTAGAAGGATAACTGACGAGCATAGGTTGGTTTATCAAGTGGAAGGAAACAATTTGATAGTATTTACTTGTAGATATCATTATTGATAATTCTGAGTGGATTAAATAGCATTGACGAAAATCGTTAGTGCTTTTCTTTTTTAATAGAGAAATAATATGTATAAGAAAATTTTGAAAGAGGGGATTAATATAATGTGTTATAAGGATGAAGTGCAAAAGAAAAATGCTGAGAAATTACAAAGAAAAATTGAACAGGACAATGTTCCGATGTTTATTAAAGATTATTTGGAAGATATGGAAAGTAAGGTTGGTGCATTAAATTACTGGTCTGCATTAAGAGATTTTTTAATGTGGCTTATTGGTGAAAAAATAATTAAAAAGAATTCTATTTCGGACATTACAATAGGGGATTTTAATGAGATTTACCCGCAACATATTAGCAAGTATTTAAGGCAAAAAGAAAATAATGGGATATCTCCGACAACGTTAGAGACGAGAAAAAATATAATAAGAAGTTTTCTTTCAAATGTAGGATTTTATAAAGAGTCAACCATTGGTGATATAAAAGAATTTTTTAAAAGGGTAAAATATAAGGGGATTTCTTCAAATAATAATCTTATTAAGAAACTTCCATTGGAAATCCAGTTAAAAAATATGGAAGAAAAGATTATGAAAAAGAATGACGAATTTATAAAGCTTAGGAATCTTATTATTTTAAGATTTTTGAAAGGAACTGGTTTAAGGGAATCAGAACTTGCTGGATTAAATATTAATGATTTATATCTTAGTGTTGATATGCCATATGTCAATATTGTCGGAAAAGGTGTATATCGAGAAAGAGAAGCAAGGATGGTGTATCTCACAGGAGATGCAGTTAATGCGATTAAAGAATGGTTAGAATATAGGCATTTGTTGGATAATATAGTGGACGAAGGTGCAGTGTTTGTTAATAAAAATGGAAAGAGATTAAATGAGTATAATATTCAATCCATATTTAGAACTTATGGAGATGGAATGTCACCACATATGATCCGCCACTGGTATGCTACCATCATGGCTAATACGGGAAATCTTGCATTTGCACAGCAACAACTTGGACATAGTTCAGTTGATACTACTGTGAATAACTATGCTAATGGTGTTTATGGAATGAAAGATGTATTGGCGAATATGTAGTTCTTTATGGAAATGTATGGTATAATGAAAAACAGAGGTGAAATGTAGATGAATATTGCAACATATCAAACAACACCAGAAAAGCATGGAGAAGGAACCTTTTTCTTTACAGACTGTGGACACAGTATGTATTCAATAAGAGATAATATGACATATCATGGTTGTTTGTGTCCTGGCTGTTTTTATAAAGGAATATATACAACATTGTATATTAGAGGTTCAGAAGAAGCAAATAAGTATTGGAATGAGAAACAGAAGAAAATGGAAATGAATGATTGATTTTATTGGAGGAAGTAAAATGCATGATATTAGAATGTATAATAGAGGTGTATCGAGATGTTGTGAAAATCTTTCAGAAATGAATTTTGAAGATTCTGAAAATAAACAAATAGTATCAATTGAACATTTTTGTTACGAGGTTATCAAAATGATTGGTGGTGTAAAATATTTTTATAATGATATATTAATTGGTGCTATTGATGCAGTATCTCATAAACGTAAAATAAAGTGTAAAGAAAGTTATAAAGAAGTATTTGATTTTGTGAGTAGTAAATTGAGAGAAGCGGGATGGTAATAAATACTTGATTATATTGGAGGGTGTTGATGGAAGATAATTATACAGGCGACATGATCCTGATAGATAGATTGTCTGAATTTTATCCTGTCAATAGTTGGTCATGGAATGAAGGTGAGGTTATTGAATTGGATGATATTACTTGTGCAATTCATGAAGGACAACCAGAAGAGTCAGAACCATTTGGTGATCATTGGAAGCATCCTTGTATGGAAAATAAATCTACAGAATGGCATATAGGAAGAATTTTGTATTTTATAAAGAATTCAGATGAAATTAAGGATATAGAGGTTGATAATCTATACAGTGGAGACTATATTTTTCCTGCGCCTTCAATTATTGATGGGAATCATAGATTCATGGCAGCTATGTGGTTACAGGATCAAGGAAAGATGAGTAAAGTTCATTGCAGATATGGTGGTAGAATGGATTTGTTGGACTACTTGGTTGGGAAAACTGATGTGTGCCCTGATGAATAGGCGAGGTGAGTATATGATTTTATATACAAAGGGTGGAGACAAGGTAAAATGTATTAAATTAAAACAGCTACCCAAAATCAATCATAAAAATGATTATTGGGATAACTTTGAAAGAAATATCAATGACCAGAAAACAAAGTTCTGGTTTACTGTGAGAACAAATAGATGCTATTTCTATTTTGTATTTCAGAACGAATGGTATAAAACTGATATGAGTAGCGTGGATGGTGTAGACTTGTGGCATTATCTTCAGGAGATGGGGGAAGAATTATATGAAAGTAGAAGAATTACAAAATGATTTTATCAATGTGTGCAGTCTGTGTTTGGATGACGATGATCTGGTAAATGAATTTTGCAGATTAAAAGGCTTGAAAAGACCAGATAAAAGAAGTCTAATAGAGGTGCAGATAGACAATGCTTGCGGATACGATGCTGGTATGGATTTTATGAGACAGTTTACGGATTTTTTGCGAGAATTTATGTTTATTCCGTTGTTAAGACAGCAGATTGGATAGGTGATTTATGGATGATAGATATGAACTGTTTATAGATGTTCAGAAGAAGGCATGTTATACATGCAAAAATTATAGAAAATGTAATGTCCTTAATTCAGATGTCTCATGTAATTATGAGCCAAGTGAGGAAGCAAAAGCGAGTATTAAGGGAGTTAGAGGATTTTGGAGTAAATCAATAAATGTCTGATTTCAAGGAAGAATTGAGGTAAAATATATGAACTTAGTTGGAAAAGATGTTGCAATAATGCGTTTATGCATGGTAGGTAATACACCAACAAAAGTAGATGAAGAATATATTGGAACAGCACTAAGAAAAGTGGTTAAAATTGTTCATGAATTTAATGATGGATTATTTTTGACTGATTTCTTTATGCCAGAACATATTGATAAGAAAAATGACTATTGTCATTATGGCTTTTTGGTGTTGGATCGACATAATTTTGAAACAATTAATTCTTAGAGAAGGTGGATAATATGATTGAAATAAAAAAGAAAAGCGAACTTAAAGGTGCAGAAAAGTATGGTGATTGTAATAGCTGCTCAAAAAGGAGTGGTGAAACGGATCTGTACCAGATAGAATTCCATTATGATGATTCCATAAAAAATCATACTGTCAACTTGTGTTTTGATTGTATGTGTGAATTAGGAAATATGATTTATGAAATATATCAAGCTGAAACAGAGAAAATTTAGGAATATTATGGAGAATTATATGAATCATTTTTGGTTAGGTAATAATGAATTAGTAATAATTAGATATCAAGAAAGATATCGGGTTATTGAAATGTATGAAGATTGGAAAGAGGTGTTTACTGGA
Organism: uncultured Eubacterium sp.; assembly: GCA_948560485.1. The sequence continues at coordinate 1,278 of CAOXUF010000173.1, read as the reverse complement.
AAATATATGGAATGTTTAGAATATTGCAAAAATCGTGAAGTAGAATATATGGAATCAATTATTGGGTGACATAATTGAAATTCGATATTCATTGGGAGGTAGATTATGATAACAGGTGATAGAAAGTTAGGGTTTCAATACAGAGATTTAATTATTGAGCAGCTTAAAAAAGAAATAAATCCAGATAAAGAAAGACTTCAAAATATGATTGTTAGACTTAATAATACTTCTTCTGATGAATTAGAAAGAACATATGAGGCGTTTAATAGATTTGGAGTACAGGAAGTTATGGATGCTGTTTGTAAATAAGATAATCGAAGGAGCGAATGTTATGGATAATTTATTTGAAAATAAAACAGATGAGGAATTAAAAGAATACTTTATTCAATTTCAGGAATGGGAGAGAACTGGTGTAATACCAAATAATGAGTTAGGAAAAATGCGTGATGCGTACTTTGATAAATTGGGTGTTGGATGGCATACAGTATGTATGATTGATTTATTGAGAACAATTGCTTTTAGATGGGCAGAAAATATTTAGGAGATTACACGATATGATCACTTGGAAATGTTTATATAAATTAGACAAAGAAGAATTGGCAGGAATAGTAAATGATATCAAGAATGGTGAAAGTTATACTGTTTCTGGATGGGAAGATACATATCCAACAGATAATGATATTTTGAAATATGCTGCCGGATGTGGTGTGAGGTGATTGTATGAAATGTGAATGGAGATATTTTATCGTTCTCAATAATGATAAAGAGGATATTGTAGAGGGTAGAGAAGTCCCATGTGATGGTATTCCAGTATGTAATGATTTCACTGTGGCCAAGTATTTTCTGAACCCAGAGGAATTAGTGGAATGGGTAAAGGAAAATACATCATTGATTTTGGAAGAAGGAGAATATCATATAGAAGGTCATTATTTACCTTGTGATGTGTAGATTGGAGGTTTTAAAATGGAAAAGAAATTCAAACATGGAGATAGAGTTTATCACAAAAATTTGAAGCAATATGGATTCTTTATTGGATATGCATGGGAATCTGAGGAAGAATGCGATGTGGATTTTGAAACAGAAGATGGAGAAATTGAGCAGAAACACGTAAGTGTTAGTTGGTTGGAACCAGCACAGAAAACATACAATTAAGAAGTTATGGAAGCTCTTAGACAGCGCAGAGGATTAGAACCTGGCGATGTATCACAGGATGCAGAAATTATAAGTATGGCGAAACAGGATATATTTAATGAATATTGTGAGTGGGAAGGGTTGCTT
>CAOXUF010000172.1 GCA_948560485.1 uncultured Eubacterium sp. | reverse complement strand
ATTACCGGATCTGTATCTAATAAAATAAGAACCTGTCTCGCCGCAAAAAATCCGATGAAAGCCATAATAATAGAGCCTGCTGTAATAATCCATATTGCATTTCCTATGGTATCCTTAACCTTTTCTTCGTTTTCAGCACCGAAAAACTGTGCCACAATAATCCCAATACCTACCGAAAGACCACCAACCAATGAAAAAAAGAAAAAATGAAGAGAGTTCGTTGTCCCAATAGCACCTAAAGCGTTAGAACTGACATAATTTCCAACAATTATGGAATCCACCATATTATATAATTGTTGAAATATATTTCCGATAAAAAGGGGGACCGCAAATTGTAATAACAATTTCCAAGGGGTTCCCTGTGTCATATCCTTTACAAACTTATTTTGTTTTGACATATTATCATCTCCTATCAAACTGTGAATCTGATTAGATTTCTCTAAACCCTTTCAATTTTTATATCAGATAAAATCCAATGATTCCTGATAATATTCCGATAACCGCCCCTGCGATTACATCCCGTGGAAAATGTACGCCTACGATAACCCGTATGACTGCCATCAAACATCCTATAATTAAAATGATAATTCCCAACACTATATTCATATGCAGAAATGCCATTCCTATAACAAATGCAGAAAAAACATGTCTGCTGGGCATAGAATCCCCCTTTTTTTCTTTTGGGACCAACGGTATAAACCCATATTTTGTGTATGGTCTTTCTGCATTAATAAAGTGTCTGATTACACTAACCAGAACAAAAGAAATTCCTGTAACCATTACAATCTTTACCATAACCTTATCTCTATGTAATGCCAGATAAACAAGCAATACCAGAAAGGAAATATAAACGATATCCGTTAATAACCTGTTGATAAAGACAATTATCCTCTCTCCATAATGAGTTGACCTTATTTTTTCTGTTATCTTAATATAAGTTTCCTGTATCATGATATCCTCTTCATTTTGTAACAATCAAATCTACTGTTTTCTGGCAATTTTGTATTCATCACCATAAGAAAAATACGGACATGTTGCACGCTTAAACTGCATCAGCATGGCAAGATCATCCTCATCCATATTTACCACACATCCATACTCCTCATATTCCTCATCATATACATAGTTGCTGCAAAACTCACAGCTGTACTGATCACTCATATTTCACGACCTTTCATTATGTATCAATTACTCTTATATCCCCGACATTCTTTTCTTATTTGTAACTATCTGCCAACGCCTGAAATGCCGGCAGTGCATCTTCTATCTGTTTGGTCTGTACGCAGTAAGAAACTCTCACATATCCCGGTGTTCCAAAGCTGTCTGCGGGTACCAGTAACAATTCCTGTTCTTTCGCTTTTTCACAAAATTCATGAGAGTCCTCACCCATTGCTTTTACAAACAGGTAAAATGCTCCATCAGGATAAACACATTCATATCCCATTTCTGTTAACGCATTGTATAACAAATCTCTGTTTTTCTTATAAATGGAAATATCTGCTGTATCAGCGATACATCTTGCTATAACTCTCTGATACATGCTTGATGCACAAACATAACCAAGTGCTCGTGCTGAGCCGCATACTGCCGCATATGCATCCTCTTCCTCTATCATATTTGGAGAAACTACAATATATCCGATTCTCTCTCCCGGTAATGACAATGCTTTACTATAAGAATAACATACAAATGTATTGTCATAGTAATTAATTATGTATGGAACTTCTGTATCATCATAAACCAGTTCTCTGTATGGTTCATCTGTAATTACAAATATCGGATGACCATATTCCTGTTCCTTTTCTCTCAACAGATGACACATCTTTTCGATGGTATCTACTGTATAAACCACACCAGATGGATTATTTGGAGAATTAATAATTACAGCTTTTGTCTTATCAGTAATTGCTTTTTCAAACTTATCCATGTCAATCTGGAATGTTTTTTCTTCTGATGTTACTGCAACTAATTTTGCTCCTGTTCTCTCAATAAATACTCCGTATTCAGGAAAATAAGGAGTGAATGCAATACATTCGTCATCTCTTTGTAAAATGGCATTCAATACAATGGTTAGTGAAGCTGCCGCACCGCATGTCATATAAATGTGGTTTGATGTAATATTCGTTCCAAATTTTTTGTTTGTATAATCAGCAATCGTCTCTCTCACACCGGCATCTCCCTGTGCTGACGTGTATCCATGTAAAGCAACAGAATCGAATTTCTCTACCAAATCCACAATGGCATCATCTACACTTTTTGGTGCAGGCACACTGGGATTTCCAATACTGAAATCAAAAACATTCTCTGCCCCTATCTCTGCCTTTCTTTTGTTTCCATACTCAAATATCTCTCTGATTTCTGAGCGGACCTTTCCTAACTTTACTAATGATTCTGTGTACATTATTCTTTCCTCCATTCCTATCCATTTTGCACTTATATTAAAACTTAAACTTGTCGTTCTAATATTTTTAACTTAGCGCATCTTGATTTTGTAATCTCTCTCATGTTCACGTTTTAAATCGCGTTTTCTGATATCGTCACGCTTGTCGTATAATTTCTTACCTCTTGCGAGTCCAATTTCCACTTTCACAAGACTTCCTTTAAAATATACTCTAAGCGGAACAAGAGTTAAACCTTTTTCGTTTAATTTTCCAATTAATTTATTAATCTCATATTTATGAAGCATTAATTTCTTTGGTCTTAATGGGTCTTTATTAAAAATATTTCCTTTTTCATAAGGATTAATATGCATTCCATATATGATTACTTCTCCATTGTCCACTCTAACAAAAGACTCTTTAATACTGCAATGTCCTGCACGAAGAGATTTGACCTCCGTTCCATGCAATACAATCCCTGCCTCATAAATATCTTCTATAAAATAATCGTGCCTCGCCTTTTTATTGCTGGCAATTAATTTTTCTGAAGCCATTGTTATTCCTTCCTTTCCGCCATATACCTCGAATCCTATTGTAACATAGAGAAATCAATAGTTCTAGACAACTTATCTGCACTCTCTACTCTTATTTTTACCGGTTGTCCAAGTTTGTAAGTTTTTCTTGTACGCTCACCGGTCATAGAATAGGATGATTCATCATAGATATAATGGTCGTCTGTCATATTCGAAACATGAACAAGACCTTCAATTGTATTTGGAAGTTCCACATAAACTCCAAAGTTCGTTACACCGGAAATAACTCCTACAAACTCTTCTCCTATCTGACTTCTCATATATTCTGCTTTTTTTAGTTTTTCCGTTTCTCTCTCTGCCTCATCAGCTCTTCGCTCATAAGTACTGCAGTCTTTTGTGACCTGTGGCAGAATACTTCTGAAATGCTCTGCATGTTTATCTGACATCTTTCCATTAATACACTCTTTTATAATACGATGTATCTGTAAATCGGGATAACGTCTGATTGGTGAGGTAAAATGTGTATAATATTTTGCTGCCAGCCCGAAATGTCCCATACATTCCGGAGTATATTCTGCTCTCTTCATGGAACGAAGCGTAACCCTGCTAATCATAGCCTCTTCCGGTGTTCCCTCTATTTTTCCGAGAAGTTTCTGTATTTCTTTTGGGTGTACTTCATCTCCGGAAACCTTTAAAGAATATCCCATATTGGTAATGAATGCTGCTAATGCTTTCATTCTGTCACTGTCTGGCTTTTCATGATTTCTATATACAAAAGGAACCTGCTGCCAGAAAAAATATTCTGCAACTGTTTCATTTGCTGCAAGCATAAAATCCTCAATAATTTTCGTTGCTGCATTTCTGTCATATGGCTCAATAGACACAGGATATCCCTTACCATTTAATTTAATCTTACATTCCGGAAAATCAAAATCAATTGCTCCTCTTCCATATCTCTTTTTACGAAGAATATTCGAGAGCTCCGCCATTAAATGGAACATATCCACAAAATCCTGATACTCTTTCATAGTATCTTTATCATGATTTGTTACAATATCATTCACAGCAGTATATGTCATTCTTCTATCCACATGAATCAGAGTCTCTGCTACCTGATGATCAATAATTTCTCCTTTTTCATTGATTTTCATTATACAACTTAAAGCCAGTCTGTCTTCGCCCTCATTTAAAGAACAGATACCATTGGATAATTTATGCGGTATCATAGGAATCACTCTGTCTACCAGATAAACACTGGTACCACGCTTCACTGCCTCTTTATCTAATGGAGAGTTTTCTGTTACATAATGAGATACATCCGCAATATGAACACCCAGCGTATATATATCGTTCTCCTTCGTCAATGTAATGGCATCGTCTAAATCTTTTGCATCCTCTCCGTCGATTGTGACAGTCTGCCATTCTCTGATATCCATTCGACCACTCTTTTCTTCCTCGGGTACTTCTGTAGGAATTGAAGCTGCCTGTTCCATCACTTCTTCCGGGAACTCTGATGGTATCTCATAACTTTTTACAATAGACATAATATCAACCCCCGGATCATTTGCATGCCCCAGTATCTCTGTTATGACACCTTCCGGTTTTCTTTCATCCGTTCCATAACTAGTAAGTTTCACCACCACCTTATGTCCCTGCACTGCTCCCATCGTATCCTTGCCTGCTACATAAATATCACTGGTAATTCTCTGATTATCCGGCAATACATAACCAAACCCTTTGCTCTGCTGAAAAAAACCTACCACTTCCCGAATCTCATGAGACAATATTTTAATTACTTTCGCTTCTTTTCGTTTACCTGTCTGCACCGGTTCTACAGCAATCAATACCATATCATGATGAAATGCTCCATTTACATTGTTTTCAGGTATAAAATAGTCCTCTTCCTCTCCTTCTACCTCAACAAATCCAAATCCTTTTTCATGGCTGATAAATAAGCCTTCCGCATATTGTTCCTTTGGAATACTGTATTTTCCCCGTTTCGTAAGCATTATCTTTCCTTCATTTACCAACTCCGACAATACAATATCCAGCAGTTTTCTGTCTTCTTTACGAACATTCAAAATCACTGCAAGTTCTTTAAACTTCATTGGTACATAATGCTTATCTCTCATTAGCTCTAATATTATTTTTTTCTTTTCATTGATTATATCCACGTCTTTTCCCCTTTTTGTTTTCTTGTAACAGTTTTTCCAAAAAAGTCGAATATTAAACCATTACACATTGTTTCACTTCATAAAAGATTCTATACATAGAAAAAAGGTGTAGAAATCTACACCTTCATCAGTCCATATTAATTAAAATATTAATAATTTACAAAATTCATATTAAGAATAACTGAAAGTACAAAGAATAATACAACGCAAATCTTTGTAATCTTCTCTAACTTACCTTCCATTGAACGTCCCTTGTTCTTTCCCCAATATGACTCAGCTGCTCCACTGATTGCACCAGTAAGTCCAGCCTGTTTACCTTCCTGAAGTAAGATTACTACTGTAATA
>CAOXUF010000171.1 GCA_948560485.1 uncultured Eubacterium sp. | reverse complement strand
CAATATTCATTATTTGAAAGAAGTCGAGGCATTCCACCACAAGTCAGTCTATATTTTTTTTCATCCATGCCAGGCATATTAATCGATGGAATATCACGATAATTAAATCCCATCAAAGAACAAATTGTCATATCAAACAGAACAGGATCATCTCCCATAGCAATCAAATGCGGATAGACAGGTGTAGGTTCTAATGGCCCTTCTTTCTCTCCTGATACAACCATATCCCCAACGATAAACATCCTTCGTTGCTGTTCTTGCTGTATTTTTCCACGCTTATCTGCATAGAATAAAATACTGTTCAAATCATAAATCGTTCTCCATATTGTATCATTTCCGTACCAACTTCCTTCCCAATACTTTTCATCAGCTTTCTTTTTCTTAAGCTTTTCATAAAGTTTATCTGCCAGTGCTGCCAACTCCATTTCACCTTCATTTACCAATATATTTTTAATATCCAGCACATTATTGGCCATTTCAAGATATTGATTCTTTTTCAAGTATGCATCCCCTCCTTCCTCAAAACTTCCAACCATATGATGAGGAAGAAATTCTTTATTTGCATTAATCCCAACTAAATTTTTCAAAGCAATTGTCACACCCGCTTTACGGTGTGTCTTGGGCTTAGGCATATTAATAATTACATCTGCATTGAGTACTTCTTCAGCAACTTTATATTCATGCACATTGCCATAATGATGCCTCTGGAGAATCCTTGGATCATAGTTTGTAATCCTAAGTTTTTTTAATTGTTCCCTTGAAATACTTGAAAATGCACTGTCATCATCCAACCGGACAACAATTCCCCCATTTCCTTTATCCGTCTGCAAATAATACAAGCCATTTCTTTCTTCTGTCTTTACATTTCGGTAGTCCACCAAAGATATATCAATATTTTTCTTACAATAGTAATCTACTAGCAATTGATAACCGCTATCCTCTACTAATGTATCAAACACACATTCTTGTAAAGGAGCATCTCCCACCGTAATTTTACCTTTTCCTTTTAAAGCAATCAGTACATAATCAATCATAGCAGCAACTAAAGATGGATTAGTATACAAACAGTCTGTCCCACCACCGCAAGAATTAAAATGTAATACCAAATTAGGTTTAATCAATACTGTATCTCCCGGGTGTACATAGCTTCCCAAGGGATTCCATTCTTTTTTTCCGTAATTTTCTTCATCCAGCCCCAACATGAACAGGCCATCCCGAACCATCTCATAAACGTCATTTTTTTCACCAGACAAATCTGCCGGGAACAAATACTCTGGATAAGCTGTATGTGGGCGAAATTCCATTTCTTTCCCTGGATAACAAGCTTGCTCCTTTCTCACTATACATATCTTATTCATGTTTTACTTCCCTTCTTTAACAGGTAATTGTATCCAGCTCCCCATTTCCATATTAAATGTTTCCGGAGTAAATGCTTCAACACCGCTTCCATGAGTAAATGTCATTTCACCAAAATAAATATGACCATTTAAAATATAAAAATCAACCCTTACATAAATAAAACCCTTAGCAAGTAATTCTGATATACTAATTAATTCATCCAGGCATTCCGGCTGTTCAATCCAGACTTCCGGGGCTGTCGGATACAAAATAGCACATGGTACATACTCCCATTCCCTCGTGTACAGATTCCTTCGATGATAATGTATTCGATCAATATCAACTTGAATTAATTTCACCTGTCCATGAAAAACATGTACTTTATAATCACGAAGATCACTTCCATTACTGGTCTTCAAATACTTCTCTGCGATAATTCGAGGAGTAATATATTGGTAGTGCATTTCAAATCCACAAGCGTAAGCATAATTTATTTCCATCCAGTTACGGAATCTTTCCTTTAAAGCAGAATAATCCATTTCTTCCTTAGAACAAATAATAGCATTTGTCCCGCTTCCATGTGTACACTTTAAAGCAAAACTTTCCGGTAATTGTGAAAAATTAATTTCCTCGAAGGAATCCCATACACCATATAAAGGCACAAGATACTGCTCTCCTATTACATTTCTCACATAATCTCTTACCAGATATTTATCCGAAAGTTCCCCTTTTATTGGTGTGCTGTCATATAATTTAAGCCACTGGATTTTTTCATTAAAGGTTCTTGGATGATCCAAATCCATGCTCTTTCCAGTATATACCTCATACCAATCCATTATCTCACGTTTCATATGAATATCGGGATTTGTTTTTATATAATCAATATCATTCAATTTAATTATTGGTGAATAGATATTTAAAAAGCCCAAGTTTCTCGCATAAGCTTCCATTTCATTTCGATATTTATCACCGACAGAAATAATAACAAGAGCTTCTTTTTTATACTGAATCAGGGAATTTAAATTATAAACTTCTTCTTCATGAAACTTTTGATTGGTATTTACTTGTGTAACAGCAAGGAATATTCTCACATTTCTTTTCCGCAAATCAACCACATCAAAATAACATCTGCGTCCATATATTCCCAGGCCATAAACAATTACTATTTTATAGTTTTTCGCATATTCTTTGATATTATTATTCATTGTTATTTTTTTCTCATATAGAAGAAATAACATCTTCCAAGGAAACAATTTTACACTCTATTTTGCCATTTAACAGCTTTTTGATTTCGTCAAAATAATAAGTTGCACTGACAACAATTACATCTACAGGTTCCATGATATCTTGTGGAGTAATTATCCTAACATCAGCAGCAGTATCCTTTGCATTTTTATCAATCACATATTTTACTGTAACACTGCTATTTTTCAATTCGTCATTTAACCTTTGTCCCAAATAACTCATCCCATAAATAGCAATTTCATAAAAATGATTTTTTTTGAAATATTCTTCTATACGCCTTCCATTTTGTTTCTTTTCAAGCCATTGATTAAACAGTTTTGTGCTCATTAAATACTTATCTGCGTTTTCATTCCACTGTCTAATAATACTTACTTTACTTCTCCATCCTGATTCTAACAGTCTTGCTTTTAAATTCAAATCCATCTCATCATTACATAATATTTGAATTGTATAATGTCTTATTTCTTTCTCTAATTTTTCTTTCACCATTTCATATTTATTGGTCCTACTATGATTAATAAGATCAATCAAATACAAAACATATTCAAAATGCCGGTTCAATGCGCTATTTTTATATTGTGGAAAGTGTTTCTTTACATCCATATATATATTCATTGTAGAAATAGCAAGATATAAATTTCCTTTATTAAATGGTTTCCGTGAATTACTTCCTAATCTTACCGAATAAAAATATTTTGCCGCATTAATACAGACTACTTTTGAACATTTTTTTGCTATTTCATACATTACAGGTATGTCTTCATGGTTTTTTCCAATAGGAAATCGAATATCACCTATACATTTTCTCCTGAATATCTTGTTACACATGCTAAAATTAATATAAGTAGTTTTTAATAATTCATTTACAATTTCATCCCCATTAACTATTAAAATATGATTTGGCGTGAACTGCCTCATTATTTTACCATCCGGATACATTGTATCCATACCGCATGACACTAAATCAATATCCGGCAACATATGGAGCATCATGCTTTCATAAAAATCTTCAGAAACATAATCATCACTATCAATAAAGCTAATATACTCACCAGAAACATATTGCAATCCTATATTTCTTGCCGCAGAAGAACCCCTGTTTTTTGTATGAATAGCCTTAATATGGGTGTAATTCTCTGCATAGTTATCACAAATCTCAGAACTCCCGTCATTTGATCCATCATCAATTAATATTATTTCAAGAGATTTATATGTTTGTTTAATTACTGATACTATACATTTATCCAAATACTTTGCTGTATTGTATACAGGAATAATTACACTAATTAATTTCTGTTCTTCCATCCCATTCATCGTTTTTTCATATCTCCTCTAAGAGAGTGCTTTTTCCGATTTAATTTATCTTTTTGATAAACTTTTTTAACTTGTTTTAAATATGCATATCCATGTCGGGTATCCGGCTCCAAATAATTTCCTTCTCCCCATTCGTTCCACGCATTGATAAACACATAAGCATTACCTTCTTGTCTGCTCAGTTCCATAGATTTTTTTAAATATTTTCCAAATCGTTTAGGAGTAGAGCCTTTAGCTATTATTGCTCTTTCTCTTCGCCTGGGCGAATCATCAAAATCAACAAAAACCGTTCTAAATTGATTTTTTCCATGTGGGCATTTTAACATTTGTTTATTTGTTTCTTGATAACTAATTGAAGGAACAGCTAAACGATTCCACAGCAAGCTTTCTGTTTTTTTAGGTTTCAAGAAACTTAAAGAATGCATGGCTTCCCCTCTCGACTTACCTGGCTCAAAGTCCACAGAAGCATTTACCCAGCAACTTTTATCTGCGTGGTCACGCCATGTATCCATGGACACAATAAATATTCCCGAAAAACCATCTTCTTTCGCACATACATTCCAATATCGGATCATATCATTAAAATGAGAAATATTTCGCAGACGATATATCAATAGCATCGGACAGTTTTTCTCTTTTATATAGCGCCTATCCAAAAAGAATGGACGGAAATAATTATAATGTGCCCTCCATTCTTCTTCTTTCCCATAACTTTGCGGAATTAATATTTCCTTCTCTCCGCCAGCACCGTGCCAGGTCTTCGTCCAGGGTTCATTTGCCCAGGAAAAGCAATAATGTAAATTTATTTTTTTATTATCCAGCAGCATCTGAACTGGCTTCTCCAATACCATTCTTCCAGCAAACCAGTAATGATAAAAACAAAATCCATAAATTCCGGCACGTTTTGCTAAATCTGTCTGCCACTCCATTGCACCATCATCCAATAGATTATAATAATTATCATCCAATGGTCTTCTTGGCTGATGATGTCCCCAAAACAGCGGCCGCGCCTTTTTTACATTGACCCATTCGGTAAATCCTTCACCCCATGCATTATTATTTTCTGGAATTTCATGAAATTGCGGCAAATAAAAGGTAATTAGTTTCATTCTATATACTCCATATAACTTCTTCTAATGAGATAATTGGACAATCTACTTTTGCTTCTAGTACTTGTTTTATTGTTTCAAATGAAGAATAGGGTGTAACAATAATTACATCCGTTTCTGGCAGATTATCTTCTGGAAAATATACCTTATCAATCCTTGCACTGGAACAGCAAATATCCCTGTCTATACCATAGTCGATACAAATATCGCTTCCAGAAAGTTCTTCAGATAGCCGGTTTGCCAACTCAGCCATTCCATAAATTGCAATATGGTGATATCCTCTTTCTTTAAAATAAGATGTTACCGATTTTCCTTCATTTTTTATTTCCAACCAATGATTTAAAAGTTGAAAGTGATCCGTAAGTACTTCCACACGTTTTCTCAACTGAATTATTTTTCTTTCTTTATGTTTATCGATTAATATCCAA
>CAOXUF010000170.1 GCA_948560485.1 uncultured Eubacterium sp. | reverse complement strand
CCCTACACGACGCTCTTCCGATCTACCAGATAAATCTGCCGCACAGCATAACATGATGCGCACAGCCGCATGAGGAAGTGAACAGGGAGGAGCCATGCAGAGTACGGATGAAAAATATATGAAGGAGGCCATCAGGCAGGCAAAAAAGGCATATATGATCGGTGAAGTGCCCATTGGCTGTGTGATCGTATATCAGGATAAGATTATCGGGCGGGGATACAACCGCAGGACGATTGATAAGAATACGTTGGCTCACGCGGAGCTGATTGCCATCAGAAAGGCGAGTAAAAAAATGGGGGACTGGCGTCTCGAGGAATGTACTATGTATGTAACACTGGAGCCCTGTCAGATGTGCGCGGGAGCAATCGTACAGTCGCGGATGACAAGAGTCGTGGTAGGATGCATGAACCCAAAGGCAGGGTGCGCAGGCTCGATACTGAATCTGCTGCAGATGGAGGAATTCAACCATCAGGCAGAGCTGGTGACAGGGGTGCTTGAAGAAGAGTGCAGCCAGATGATGAAGGAGTTCTTTAAGGAATTACGCGAAAAACGAAAATGTGAGAAAAAATAAAGGGGTGCAGACAGCCGGTACCGGTGTCTTTAAGCAGGGGAATTAGGTCTATTGGAGTTGAAGTTTCAGTAGACCTTTTTTCCGTTAGTATGAAATTGTGAATAAAGTTAAAAAACATAACATGAGACATATGAAATGTTGTGAAAATACAACATATCCGGTTGACTTTGCTCATTTTTATGATAGAATAATAGTACGCAGAAATGGAGGGATGATCATGAATGAAATGTTAGGAAGCCGCATTAAGGCATTAAGAAGTGCAAAAAATTTCACTCAAGAGCAGATTGCTGATAAAATTGGCATTAGCAGACAGAAATATGCAAGAATTGAGAATGGAGTTAATAGCATTACATTGGATATTCTTTCTAAAGTTGCGGAAGTTTTGGACGTTACAGTAGGGGATATAACAAGAGTGTTGGATGAAGCTCCTGCAGTTGCATATAGAATTGGAGAGGAAAGCGGATCTTCTAAAAAGATATTTGATATGCTCGATTTGTTCTATGCAAATAAGCATATGTGCGAGAAGCTTCGGCACAGGGATATGTTTTAAGAAGGGGGTTCGTGAATGTTAGACAGTAGAAAGCGGGAAATACGTATAAAGGCGGATTCTTTCAGAGTAAAATGTAAAATCAGCAGATATGGAATTATTGATCTGTTTAAAGAATGCGAAAGGCTGGGATATAAGTTATTGAGATATCCTTTGGGAGAGAACGCAGATCTTGGATTTACTGTTAAAAGGGATAATGATATCGTAATTTTTACAAATAGCTGCAGTAGATTATCCAGAGAAATATTTACACTTGCCCACGAAATAGGTCATGCTATTTTACATTTGGCGGACACAGATTCTTTTATTGATGATCATGTTACTATTAATGGAAGAAGTACAGACATAAAAGAGCAGGAAGCAAATTATTTTGCGGCTTGTTTATTGATGCCTTCGGATGATGTTGGCAGATTTCTTGATCTGGAAATTCAGAATTTCCCGGAAAAAGGATTATCAGCAATGGATATTGCACGAATCATGTCAGAATTCAGCGTTAGTTTTGATATGGCGCTAAATCGGTTGGAAAGTTTGGACGTTATAGATTCAAATCAGAAACTGCGTCTTGATAATGAGAAAACGGAGAAGAGGGTTGGAAATCTGCTTCGAAGCGTTGGTGGAAACGCAAGATTGAATGTACCTGGTAATGGGATTGATATACCGTATGAATACATTGACTATGTTATATACAATTATAACCATAACGCGATACCGAAGGAAACCTTGGAAAGAGTTTTAGCTTGTTATCAACTTAGCATAGAAGATATTAGCGATAAGCTTATTGAACGTTCTGATGATGACGATGATGAGTTGGGTGATTTGATAGGAGGTTTGGACGATTGAGAGCCTCTTTAGATACAAATGTAATAATCCATTTTTATAAGGCTGGTCTACAGGATATCTTGTTTGCATTCTTTGATGAAGGTGTATTTATTTATGAGCAGATTCGTAATGTTGAATTGGAAAATCATGGTCAGGATGTGCTCAATCAAGTTGATGCAGACATCGCTGATGGGAAGATGGAATTATATACGAATCAAAGGCTAAGGAACTTGCAGGTATATAAGATTTTTGAGCATAATGTAAGTGAGAATAGAAATTTGTATGGAACAGGTGATCTGGGCGAAGTATATGCGATATCATTAGCTCAGACACTGGGCGCATATTCATTAGTGACAAATGATACGAAGCAAGGCGGACCATATATGTCATTGTTGCAGTTTGAAGATGATATTATGCCATTTACCTTTGCGGATGTTTTAATCCTTAGATACTTGATTGGCACCGTAGACGAAAATCAAACTTTGAAAGATTTTAATTCAATTAATACATCGTCGAATCTTAATTGGTCTTTTAAGAGCCAGGTGATAAAGTTTGTTAAAAGATTCTTTAAGGATCCATACAGAGATGAAGATATAGTGTGGATAAAGAAACTTGCTGCTGAAAATAATATAAATATTAAATTGAAGCTTGCGACATTGAGCAGGTTGTTATGATGCGTTAAGGAGCGCGTAGAAATATAGTACAGAAAATAGGATGGGATGGCTTGACCACTGCTTGACTTGTACAAGTAGTGGTCAAATTGCAGTATTGATGGAAATGAGGGAAGGAACACCTACCTTATTTTATCATCATTCCCATAATATAAAGGTCATAGTATCTGCCGTTGAGAAATGTCTGGTTTTTGCAGCATCCTTCCACGATAAAGCCGAACTTCAGATATAAAGAAACCGCCATTGTATTATCTGTTCTTGTGTCCAGACGGATTCTTGTTGTTACGCCATTTCCTTTACACCAGTCAATCAGCATCTGAATTAAAGTGCTCCCGATTCCCTGCCCCTGATATTTTTTTGCCACGACAATCCCCAACTCGCCCTCATGGCGGGATTTAATCTTATGGCTGGAATTAATGGTCGCAATGCCTGCAATCTCTTCCCCGTCAAGTGCAAGAAGCATCGTGTTATTCACATTGCCTTCGAGTCCCTTAATGTCCTCCGCCTGCTCTTTTACGCCCAGAGGATACTCATCCTTCTCAAAGCTTAGAAAACTGGTCTCCCTTCCTACATAATTGTAAAACTCTACGATTCTCTCTGCGTCCTTCACTACCGGATTACGGTATGTAATTTTGCCCATTACAGTGCCCTCCTTATATATATTAGTGTATTTGTTTACGGTTATACTCATGGCCGATGAAATCTGCCGTGCAGTATAATTAATTTTATTTTTCATGAAACCGTCTGTTTGGATTATGTTTGTGAAGTTATTTTTGTTATCTGCAACTGTTGCGTAAACCATCCGTCTTTACAATTACATTCATGAACTATGTCGGTATATTTTTGCAGTAATATTCGGGCCTCATATAATCCTAAGCCACGACCGGCTCCTTTCGTAGAATAACCTTTTTCAAAGATTTTAGAAATATCTGGCTTTTTATCATAGCTGTTCATAATCTGGAACATAATATGTTCACTTGATTGTGCTAAAATAATTCGGATTAGCCCCTGCTGCTTTTCGGCTGCTTCGATTGCATTATCAATAAAAATACCCAAAATGCTTATTAAATCTTTTAATCCATCGTATTGTACATCAAAATGTTCTGCTATTTCTACCTTTACATGAATGCCTTTGTTTATAGCAAACAGTAGCTTTTCAAACATCAGCCCCTTTAACTCCATTGATTGAATATTTTTTAAATATTCCCAGGCCTGTATCTCGTCAAGTTTGGTATATGCAGGCCTTTGGAGCTGCATATAAAAGAAATCTTTTAATTCCTTTAGCTGGTTTTCATGTATAAAGCCTGCCATTGTAGATAAAGTATTTTTATAATCATGTCTAAACGTTTTTGTCTCTTCTACCATATTTTCCAGGCAAACGATATAGTTTTCCATTAAGTGCTGTTTGTCTTTTTCCGCGCTCTTAATCTCTTCTGACTTTACGTATTTAGCACAGGCAACAATCAGCTGATTGCTAATAAGCATGCATATAAAAAAGAGAATACAATTAAAGCGCAGAGCTGAAGCGCTATATCCAACTTTCTGCCCCCAGAATATGTTAAACAAAAAAATAATGATGTACATTAATAAATTGATGAACAATCCATTTCGTATCGTATAGGGGATTCCTTCGATATAATACAGCAGATTAAGTCTCTGATACAAGAATCTTCTGATTCCCAATATGGTTACTAATAATATAAAACAATATATGATGGAAGTAGCCAGATAGTAGTCTTTTTCCATTCTGTCCACTGATATTCCCAACATGGCTGAGCCGATCAACAAAAAAACATTATTGAAAATAAGATTAAACATGTAGCCTGTACAAGCCAGACACAGATTTTCGATCCGATTTTCTTTCACCATTAGTAACAGGATAATTAGTAAGCCCAGAAACATAGCAACACCTATGATCTGGCCATAAGACAATCCCCAAAGTCCCATAAGAGTTACATACATTGTTAAAATGATATATTGCCAGATCTTTATTTCGCTTGTTAACAATCCACAAGAAGATGTAACTACACATATAGCCCCTATTATACTGTACAATATCTTCACTTTTTCACCGTCCGTATTGCCAGAGTGTGTTTGAAAATTGCTTTCTGCAAGATGCCGTCACAGTCTGCAGAAAGCAATTTTCAAACATGCTCTAGAGATTATTTAACACTTTCTCTACATTTTTTAATTCACGGTAAGATATTTCAACTTGAAACTCACCGTCCAGATACAAATATCTGTTTTGCTTATCCAATGAGTTTGCCTTATCCATATTTACTATGCAGGATTTATTCACATATATATACCGGTCTGTTAATAATTCAAATATGCTTTTTAAAGACTGTCTGCAGGCAATTACACGGTTATATGAATAGATTTCCACCAGGTGTATTCTTTTGACTGCCTGTATATAAATGATATCGTCTAAAAAAAGTTTTGTCAGGATACTCCCATTAGAAATCGTAATAGATTTTTTGTGCTTTTGTAGATCAATGTTATGTAATTTTTCAAAAATATTATCTAATCGTTTCGATAGCTCTGAATTTTCGGCATTATTGCAAAAGTATTGGGGCTTTTTGATGATATAGTCCAACGCATCCAGCTCATACTCAAATACTTTATAAGCCAGTTTATCATTTGAAGTCAGGAAGACAATGCTATGTTCATTATTCTGCTTTTTTAGCCGTTTTGCCAGTTCAAACCCATCAATGCTGTAACCTTTTAGCTGCACATCAATAAAAAAGAGAGCAGGGTTCGAATGATTACTGATTTCGGATAAAATGTCTTCTGGATCTCTCCTTGCAGCGACAATTCTGGCATCTTTCTTTCTTCATAC
>CAOXUF010000169.1:4072-5465 GCA_948560485.1 uncultured Eubacterium sp. | reverse complement strand
AAAAAATTTTATTTATTATGAGTTAAATACTTCAGTCGTGGAAGAAGTGATGCTATGGCTGGCAGATTTGAAAGGAGATAAGTAATATGAAAAAATATAGAGGAAGATTATTATTAACGTGTATCATTACTTTACTACCTATGGTTGTTGGTTTGATTTTGTGGAAACGGCTTCCGGAGACAATGGCAACACATTGGGGAGCAAATAATGAAGCCAACGGCTGGAGCAGCAAAGAATTTGTTGTTTTTGGAATGCCGGTGATATTAATGTTACTACATTTGCTGGCTGTAGGAGTTACTATGACAGACCCGAAAAAAAGAAATATAGGTAATAGGATGTTTGGTATATTGTTCTGGATAGTTCCTGTAGTAAGCTGGTTTGCATTGATGACTATGTATTTGTCGGCTTTGGGCAGCGAAATGAATATAGGACTTGTTGTAAATATACTTGTTGGAGCAGTGTTTATTATTGTCGGAAATTATTTACCGAAAAATAAGCAGAATTATTCTGTAGGAATTAAGCTTCCGTGGACATTGGATGATGAAGAAAATTGGAATAAAACAAACAGACTGAGTGGGTACTTATTTATAATTTCTGGGTTTGTGTTTATTGTAAATGTTTTTTTCCTAAGTATGATACCGATTATCGTTACTGCTTTGGCAGTCATCATACCAATAGTTTATTCTTATTGCTTATACAGACAGAAAAAATTAGATAAATAAGAGTATTACAACAAACAGATAATGAAAATATATATTTATTAATTGAAATAAAAATGCTATACTTGATTATGTTAAATAGTGATTTGAGTATAGCATTTTTTATAGAAATTTCAGGAGGAATGGATGAGTTACGCAGATAAAGTTTTTGTGGATATGTGTAGAGATATCTTAGACAACGGAACTGATACAAAAGGAGAAAAGGTCAGAGCAAAGTGGGATGACGGCTCTTATGCCTATACCATTAAGAGATTTGGTGTAGTAAACAGATACGATTTAAAGAAAGAATTTCCTGCTATTACATTACGCCAAACGGGAATAAAGAATTGCGTTGATGAACTTTTGTGGATATGGCAGAAGAAATCTAATAATGTGAATGAACTGAGAAGTCATATATGGGATGCATGGGCTGATGATGAAGGTTCTATTGGAAAAGCTTATGGATATCAGATGAGCGTAAAACATCATTATCCGGAAGGCGATATGGATCAGGTGGACAGGGTACTGTATGATTTAAAACATAATCCATATAGCAGAAGAATTATGACAAATATATATGTACATCAGGATTTATCAGAAATGAATTTATATCCGTGTGCATATAGTATGACCTTTAATGTGACAACGAATCCGGAGACGGGTAAGTTTGTTTTAAATGGTATTTTAAATCAGCG
>CAOXUF010000169.1:2526-4062 GCA_948560485.1 uncultured Eubacterium sp. | reverse complement strand
TGTTTGCACAGGTAAATGATATGGAAGTAGGAGAGTTTGTACATGTGATAGCAGATGCACATATTTATGATAAGCATGTGGAGTTAGTAGAAGAATTGATTACCAGAGAGCAGCATCCGGCACCAAAGTTGTGGATAAATCCGGATATTAAAAATTTTTATGACTTTACAGTAGATGATGTGAAACTGATTGATTACGAATACGGACCACAAATTAAAATACCGGTGGCTGTATAAGCACAATATAGAAATGAGGTAATAAAAATGAATTTGATTGTTGCAGTTGATAAGAATTGGGCGATAGGATATAAGAATGATTTGCTTGTAAGTATTCCCGATGATATGAAATTTTTTAGAGAAAGTACTACCGGTAAGGTATGCATTATGGGAAAAAATACATTGGAGAGTTTTCCGGGAGGAAGACCATTAAAGAACCGGGTAAATATTGTAATAGCTTTAGAGAAAGATTATAAAGTAGATGGTGCTACAGTGGTTTATTCTATTGAGGAAGCACTTGAAGAGGCAAAGAAATACAATTCAGAGGATGTGTTTGTTATTGGTGGTGGAAGCATTTATAAGCAGATGCTACAGTATTGTGATACAGCATATATTACTTATGTAGATCATGAATATGCTGCGGATACTTTTATTCCAAATCTTGATGAAATGCAGGATGAGTGGGAACTGGTTGAAGAAGGTGAAGAGAATACTTACTTTGATTTAGAGTATTATTTTAGAACATATAAGAGAAAATAATTTGTAGGATGTGATATAAAAGAGAGTTCGCAAGTGAACTCTCTTTTATATATTTATGATTGCAGTTGTGAGAAAAAAATCTATTTTGACAATGCCAGATATGCTGCACCGATTAGACCTGAATCCTCATTTAAAGTAGATTTTCGCACTTTTATAAAAGGTTTTACATTGTCATATACTTTGCATTTTACACGAGATTCCACATCTTCTACAAATCCATCAATTTTAAGAGCAACAGAACCACCTAAGATAACAATTTCAGGGTCTGCAAAAGCATAAATAAATGCAATGAAATTGGCAAGATAATTTTTTGCATCGTCCATAATCGCTTTTGCTGTTTTATTACCTGAAACTGCCAAAGCATTCACTTCACCAGCATGTTTTACATTGAGACCTGCATTCAATGCACGGGTTGTGATAGCAGTTCCACTGCTGATAGCTTCAATGCCGCCAGGAATAATAGAACCGTGAGAAGGGCCATCCTGTATCATAATACAATTGGCAACTTCATTGGCATAACCGTGGGAGCCCGGATAAATTTGTTTGTCAATGACAAAGCCTGCGCCAAGACCGGTAGATACTGTCAGAAACTGAACAAAGCGATAGTCTCTTCCTTCCCCGGTAACTGCTTCAGCAAGAGCGGCAAGGTTTGCATCATTATCGAGATATACCGGTATATCAGCCATTTTACTGAGTTCTTTTGCTACATACAGATTATGCCATTTCCCGTTTAAGTTTGGCGGAGTCAGTGTCTGACCATTTATCAGGTCAAGAGGTCCCG
>CAOXUF010000169.1:0-2516 GCA_948560485.1 uncultured Eubacterium sp. | reverse complement strand
TCAGTGATTTTTTCAAGAGTAACTTCAGGATTGGATACATCTGTGGCAAACTGGTGTCTGTCAACTATATTTAATTTTTCATCTACCAGGGCGACACGGGTATTTGTGCCGCCAATATCAATAGCAATAGCGTATTTCATTATCTTACATAAATTGTCGCAAACTTACAGTGCGACAGCTCCTTTACTTTTATAGTGTTGTTGTGAATCGCAATGTATTCTGTTTTTTCTTCTTTTAAGTTCGTATAATAAGCTTCAGAAATATCAAAGTTAAATTTAATTGTGTCATTGACATTTTTATGGTTTTTTCCATTAAATAAACGTATAATGAAACCTTCACCGTTTTCAGCCTTTTTAATTGCAGAAACAACAAGATTATTTTCTGTTTCAAAAAGAGAGACTCTGGATGGTTGTGTGCCTTCAATTTCTCTCTGGGAGAAAATGAGTCTTCCATTTAAAAATTCTGCATAAGTGTATACTTCAATTGGTGTATTATAGGTTTTTGCCAAAGTATCAACATTAGAATTATTTATGTCAGAATTGTAAGTCATAAATCCAAAGGAAAAATCCATTTCTTTTAGTAATTGTGCATCAGGTGTTTCAATAATTCTTTCGCCGCTTGCTCTGCCCGGGCGGTAAATAAGGTTTTCTTTGCCCATAAATCCGTAAGTGCGGAATAAGGTAAGACGAATTTTCCTATCATCTAAAATTTCATATTCTCTTACTCCCTGTGGAATTACTGCAATTCCGGTGCTGTCATCAGTTAATGAAACGTAGGACTGTGCAGGCTCAATAGATATAGGAGGTTCCTGCCAGGAGGACTGATCGTTTGCCCAATTGGCAAGTTCCTGAATTCCAGCTTTTTCTTCTTTGTGGTTTTTCATACCTTCTAAATATAGATTCATTTCTTTTTCATAATAATTTGGACGCTTGATCAAACCAAACTGCTGGTCGGCATAATTAAATTTGCTCGTAATCTGGCTGTCAAAAATAACACACAGACGATGGAATAATCCTTTATTGTTTACATGGACATTGAAATCAATAATTTTTGAACCTTTTCTCAAACCAACCTCTAAAGTGATGGGCAGAGTAGTAGAAGTTAAATGTTCTGCACGCTCTTCCAAGTCTTTTGGAACAATCATAGTATAGTGTATTTGGGCTTTGCTATATATATCATTTCCATGAATTTGATATTCAAATTTGGAATCTGTAGACAAGATTTCCATATCTTTTCTTGGTGGAGAATAATTAAAACTGTCTCCATCATCACCGTTTTCCACAAGTATCCCCTGATTGTTGTAGGTTTTATTGTTTTCTTTATCCAAAATAGTTAGTGAACCATTTTCGGCAATAGTAATAGAATAAAATTCGTTTTCCAGCGCATTATTCTTTTTCATTGAAATACAGCTGTTATCATTTATATCAATGGAATATTGCACATATCCAAGAGCAGGAACATCCTCTGTTTTAATTGCTAAAACAGCTTCTAACACATGTTCAGGAATGTAAAATTCTCTTGACGGATCAAGTTTAATTGTCTGCGAGAGAACATAATCTGTCAGGTCTCTTGACGAAACGATAGTATAATTAATTTTATTTCCATTGTCGTCTACAATTGCAAAATCCCCACCCGGAATATATGTCTTTATAAGGATTGTATCTTCTCGTTTCTGGGGAAGGGTATTTATCAAAGTCAGTGTCATGTCTGCAGTATTCTTAATACTTGTAGCAATTAGTCTGGAATGAAGTTCTACAATATTAACAGCGATATCTCTTGCCTGTTTGTAACGCATGTAAACGTCTTCATTTGCAGTGTCCGAAATACAGGAACCAATGGAGTCGTGAGCAGCATTTTCAAATAATAGTTTCCACACTTCCTCCACAACTTTGTGGGGATAAGTGTTCCCTAATTTATAAGATAAAGTCAGCAGAGGCTCCATTACGTTTGTAACATAGTTTTGAACCTGTGTATTCAAAACTTTTAAATCTGAACGTGAGGAGAATATGGATTTGTGTATTCTCATATGTTTTGCAATCACCAGTTCTCCCTGAACTTCTTCCAATATTGGATTTTCACTTTTTACATCTTTAATATAATCTTCAATACTGCTGATGACATATTCATTCTCAGTGTCTTTTTTGTTTCTGTCGCTAATAATTTCCGGAAGATTTGTACGAATAGGAGCCTGATCAAAACCGTTTGGAAAATAGATATGTCTTGTAGAGCTTCCTTTTCCGGCTTTTTCAAAACATTCTTTCTGCCAGAATTCATTGCTTTTTTTATTATCTTCAGGAATGTTGCCGCCAATATAGTAACCAAATGGTATCTGGGTAGTAAAGACAATGCTTCCGTCATCGCCTCTCCAGTTAAAATCAGTATGTTTTACCATATCATCGCTTACACCACGCCAGAATAAAGTGTCATCAATACCAAACTCTTTATATATTTGCGGCATATTTCCAGACTGTCCAAAGGAATCAGGAACATATCCTACATTCATATAGCCGCCAAAT
>CAOXUF010000168.1 GCA_948560485.1 uncultured Eubacterium sp. | reverse complement strand
AACTTACACATATTGGGTAGTTGCAGTTCCAAGAGATGGAAGTGATGATTACACAAGCAGTGAGTACAGTGCAGCAACACAAGAAATTGCTTATACAAAGATAGAGCAGGGTGGAGAAGAAAACCCGGGAGAAATCGTTGTTGACAGCAAGGATTTAGCAGCTGGAAAGACGGCAACTGCATCCAGCAGTGAAGGAGATAACGTTGATGCAAGATATGCAGTAGACGGTGATGCAAATACACGCTGGAGTTCTAAGTTTACAGATGATGAATGGATAAGTGTAGACCTTGGTAAGGTATACAGCGTAGGTAAGGTAGTTCTTACATGGGAAGCAGCTTACGGAAAAGATTATGACATTCAGGTTTCAACAGACGGAAATAACTGGACAACAGTTAAGAAGATGAGAGATCAGGATGGTGGAAAGCACACCGTTGAATTTGCAGCAGTAAATGCAAGACATGTAAGGATGCAGGGTATTACAAGAGCTACAGGCTATGGATATTCATTGTACAGCATGGAAGTATTCTCAGTGAAGGGCGGTTCAACAGAAACTCCTGGTGAAGAGGATATTACAGGTAAGAATCTGGCACAGGGCAAAGATGCTTACAGTTCAAGTAAAGAAGGTGACAATGTATCTGCAAAATATGCTGTAGATGGAAATAAGGGAACACGTTGGAGTTCTGCATTTACAGATGATGAGTGGATGTATGTAGACCTTGGAAAAGCATATGATGTGAATAAAGTAGTACTCACATGGGAAGGTGCTTACGGAAAAGATTATGATATTCAGGTATCAAATGATGAAAATAATTGGACTACAGTAAAAGCTATGAGAAATCAGGATGGTGGCGAAGATGTGGTAGAATTTGATACAGTATCTGCAAGATATGTGAGAATGCAGGGGGTAACAAGAGGTACAGGATACGGATATTCTCTTTGGGAGATGGAAGTATATGGTGGAAAGAGTACATCACAGCCAGTACAGCCATCAGAGCCTGAAACAGAAGCACCAGCAGCACCAGCGTCTGGTACAAATGTAGCATTAGGTAAGACTGTAGAACAGTCCGGTGCAGAGGCTGAAGCCATGGGAGCAGATAAGACTGTTGATGGAAATAAAGGTACCCGCTGGTCATCAAACTTTGATGATGATGCATGGATGTATGTTGATTTAGGAAAGCAGGTTGACATTAATAAAGTAGTACTTACATGGGAAAATGCTTATGGTAAAGCATACGATATTCAGGTATCAAATGATGCAAAGACATGGACTACTGTAGCAGAAATGCGTGACCAGGATGGTGGCGAAGATGTAGTAGAATTTAAGACAGTAAATGCAAGATATGTAAAATTCCAAGGTGTAAAACGTGCAATGGGATATGGATATTCCATGTGGGAATTTGAAGTATTTGCAGAATAAAAATAGTATTTATTATTCTCTGGGACTTAGAAAAGAGTCCCGGAGTTTTTTCATTATATATAATCATTGACTAGAGTGGGGTTTTAGTCTAAAATATAAAAGATTATGTGTAACAGTTCAGCCATGCGATATAAAATGTATATAGCAAAAGGCAGCTTGCAGACTATTTGCTATATACATTTTATATCATATGGTGAGCCATAACAGCGAGAAGAAGCGGAGCGGATTCGAGCTGTTGGCTGAAATGTTACGATTACAAGATTATGCTACATAACGTGTATATACACGAATGAATAGATAAAGGAGGAAATCATCATGGGAATGACTATGACTCAGAAAATTCTGGCAAAACATGCCGGATTAGACAGCGTTGTGGCAGGACAATTAATTGAAGCTGATTTAGATTTAGTTTTAGGAAATGACGTTACTGCTCCAGTGGCTATTAAAGAAATGGAAAAGATGGATGTGGACTGTGTATTCTGTAAGGATAAAATTGCATTAGTACCGGATCATTTTACACCGAATAAGGATATTAAGTCAGCAGAACTTTACAAATGTGTAAAGGATTTCGCAGAAGAAAATGATATTACAAACTATTTTGAAACAGGCAGAGTTGGTATCGAGCATGCACTGCTTCCTGAAAAAGGACTGGTAGTAGCAGGAGATGTTGTCATCGGTGCGGATTCTCATACATGTACATATGGAGCACTTGGTGCTTTTTCAACAGGTGTTGGCAGTACAGATATGGCTGCCGGCATGGCAACAGGAAAGGCTTGGTTTAAAGTGCCATCAGCCATTAAGTTTAATTTGACAGGAAAGCCTGCAAAATGGGTTAGTGGTAAAGATGTGATTCTTCACATTATCGGAATGATTGGAGTAGACGGTGCATTATACCGCTCTATGGAATTTATGGGAGATGGTGTACAGTATCTTTCCATGGATGACAGATTTGCTATGACAAATATGGCAATCGAAGCAGGTGGAAAGAATGGTATTTTCGTTGTTGATGATTTGACACGTGAATATATGAAGGAACATTCTACAAAAGAATTTACAGAGTATGCACCGGATGAGGATGCAGTATATGATGAAGAATATACAATCGATTTAAGTAAATTAAAGCCAACAGTTGCATTCCCTCATCTTCCGGAGAACACAAAGACAATTGACAATGTGGGAGATGTAAAAATAGATCAGGTTGTGATTGGTTCTTGTACAAATGGTAGAATTGAAGATATGAGAATTGCAGCGAAGGTTTTGGAAGGTAGAGAAGTAAAGAAGGGAGTTAGATGTATTATTTTCCCAGCGACACAGAATGTATATTTACAGTGTATAGAGGAAGGTCTTGCTTCAATCTTTATTAAGGCAGGTTGTGCATTAAGCACACCGACATGTGGACCATGTCTTGGTGGACATATGGGTATTCTTGCAAAGGGAGAGAGAGCCATTGCTACAACAAACAGAAATTTTGTAGGTCGAATGGGTGACCCTGAGTCAGAAGTATACCTTGCAAGCCCTGCTGTAGCAGCTGCAAGTGCGGTCACAGGAAAGATTTCAGGACCGGAAGAGTTAGGATTATAGGAGGTAGGATATGAAGGCAGAAGGAAGAGTATTCAAATATGGAAGTAATGTAGATACAGACGTTATTATCCCGGCCAGATATCTTAATGTACCGGATGCGTCTGAACTTGCGAAACATTGTATGGAAGATATTGATAAAGAATTTGTAAATAAAGTTACAGACGGTGATATTATTGTAGCAGATAAGAACTTTGGATGTGGTTCTTCCAGAGAACATGCGCCAATTGCTATTAAGGCAGCCGGAGTTAGTTGTGTAATTGCTGAAACATTTGCAAGAATATTTTATCGTAATGCAATTAATATTGGATTACCTATTATAGAATGTCCGGAGGCTGCAAAAGGAATCGAAGATGGAGACCAGGTTGAGGTAGATTTTGACAGCGGAAAAATCTACAATAAAACAAAAGGGACAGAATTTCAGGGGCAGGCATTCCCTGAATTTATGCAGAATATTATCAGTAATGGTGGATTGATTAACCACATAAACAACTCAAAGTAAAAAGAAACGCGAACAAGGAGAAAGGTTGAAAGAAACTTTCAACCTTAGGCTTGTGCTTCATCTAGAAGTGCAAGCACTTCTGAATGAAGCATTAGGAGGCAAATTATGAAAGAAATACTTTACAAGAGTACAAGAAGTGAAGATGGATACCTGAAAGCATCAGAGGCTATATTAAAAGGATTAGCAGATGATGGTGGTTTATTTGTTCCAACAGAGATTCCAAAACTTGATGTTACAGTGGAAGAATTATCTAAAATGACATATCAGCAGGCAGCATATGAAGTGATGAAGTTATATTTTACAGACTTTACAGAAGAAGAGTTGAAGAACTGTATTAATAAAGCATATGATGAAAAGTTTGATACAGAAGAAATTGCTCCACTTGCAGAAGTAGATGGTGCATATTATTTGGAATTATTCCATGGAAAGACAATCGCATTTAAAGATATGGCGTTATCAATCCTGCCACATCTTCTTACAACATCAGCAAAGAAAAATGATGTAAAGAATGAAATCGTTATCTTAACTGCAACATCCGGCGATACAGGAAAGGCTGCTATGGCAGGATTTGCAGATGTAGAAGGAACAAGAATCATCGTATTTTATCCAAATGGCGGAGTTAGTCCGATTCAGGAAAAACAGATGGTTACACAGAAGGGTGACAACACATATGTAGTAGCTATTGAAGGAAACTTTGACCAGGCTCAGAGTGGTGTGAAAGCAATCTTTGGAAATAAAGAACTCGCAAAGGAAATGGATGAAAAAGGATTCCAGTTCTCATCTGCCAACTCGATTAACATTGGTCGTCTTGTACCACAAGTTGCTTACTATGTATATGCTTATGCAAAATTATATGCAGAAGGAAAACTTGCAAAAGATCAGAAGATGAATGTAGTTGTACCTACAGGAAATTTCGGAAATATCTTGGCTGCATATTATGCAAAGAACATGGGTCTTCCTATTGGAAAATTAATTTGTGCTTCAAATGAAAACAAAGTATTGTTCGACTTCTTTAAGACAGGTGAATATGATAAGAACAGAGATTTTATTCTTACAACATCACCTTCTATGGATATATTAATTTCAAGTAATCTTGAGAGATTAATTTATAAGATTGCTGGAAATGATGCAGTGAAAAATAAAGAATTAATGACAAGCCTTACAACAGATGGTAAGTATGTGATTACTGATGAAATGAAAGCAGAACTTGCTGATTTCTATGGAAATTATGCTACAGAAGCAGAGACAGCTGAGGTAATCAAAGAAACATATGAAAAGACCGGATATGTAATGGATACACATACAGCAGTTGCTGCCAGCACATATAAAAAGTATGTGGCTGAAACAGGGGATGAAGAAGTGACTGTTATCGCTTCAACAGCCAGCCCATTTAAGTTTACAAGAAGTGTTATGAATGCGATTGATCCAAAGTATGATGAACTTGGTGACTTTGAATTAGTAGATGAATTATCAAAGATTGGAAATGTAAAGGTTCCAAATGCGATTGAAGAAATTAGAAATGCAGAAGTTCGTCATAACAACTTGGTAGAAGTAGATGGAATGGAAGCTATTGTAAAGAAATTTTTATCTATGTAGGATAGAAGTATAATATTGTATAATAAGGCTGTTGCTTTAAATGATTCAAAATCATTGAGGCACAGCTTTAATTTTTGACTTATATTCTTACTTTTTTGGCGTTAATATATCTGATGTGAAATGCACTTAAGATATCGATTACTTCAGATAAGTTTTTCATGTGGCTTATTTCCGTAAAATTTGGTATAATATATAAACCGTTATCTTTTGTGACAAAGGAGAATCGTAATGAACAATTTTTTTGGTATGCTTGCCAGAATGAAATATATAAACCGTTGGGGATTAATGCGTAATACCAATAATGAAAATATTGCAGAGCACAGTCTTCAGGTGGCCATTATTGCACATGCTTTAGCGGTAATTGGAAACGTACGTTTAA
>CAOXUF010000167.1:4939-5487 GCA_948560485.1 uncultured Eubacterium sp. | reverse complement strand
TATATCCGTTCGTGAGCATAGGGTGGTTGTTCCTACTCAATACAATTCAGAAGAAATTATGTTTGTGGAGGAGGGCGGAGTTTTTATTTATTATCGGATAAAAGCTGCAAATAGAGGAAAAAACTTAGAGAAAATATTGACAGTAGATAAAATAAGAAAGTGCTGTCAGGGGGAGTTAATTCCAGTTCCACATTGGGTAGAAAATATGTTTTTTAAATGGAAAAGGATTGGAAATAACAGGATATTTAATGAAGTAATGAGGATGATTGTTAACGGAAAAATACCAGTCGGCATTTTGAAAATATTATATGAATGTTGTAGTGCGGAGGAATATCATATATGAAGCAGCCAGAGGAAAGCAATTGTAATTTGAAGAAGAATGAAGAGGCAAAAACCAGAAACAATGATGCTGCAGAGAATGTAAATTCTTTGCAGCAGATCTTGAAGGGAAAAGGAAGAATTTTAATGGATGATTTTTCAGAAGAGGAAATAGAATATATTTGTATGAAAATTACACCCAAGAAAATTCGTGCATATTTTCAAAAGTA
>CAOXUF010000167.1:395-4929 GCA_948560485.1 uncultured Eubacterium sp. | reverse complement strand
CGATCTTCGGATGATACGACGGTAATGCTTGTGAGAAAAAATATTACGAAAGATTTTGTCGCATCTTTTATCACTAAGCAGCTTGATGTCTGGAAACTGGAAATAGAGAGATGTCGAAAAATGCAGGAAGAGAAGGGCAAATCGAGATCCATAGCTTTGCTTGAAGCTATACTTCAAAGTGTGTTTGAAGGAAATGTGAATCTCTTTTTTAAAGTGATAGGGGAAGCTTGTTCCAAAGAATATATTGCATTGACAGAAGATGCGCTACAACTCTTGAATGAAAAGAAAAAAAGAGAGGAAATTTCAATTGAAACCCTGAAAAGTGAAACCGAGGAGAGAGCAGATAGAGGTGAGATTACAGAACTAAAAGAAAAAGTAAAGAATTTGACGGCTCAAACAGTAAACTTGAAGCAGAAATTAGAAATGGAAAAAGAACTCTATACTAAGGCTCAAATGTCATTGTCCAAATTATCTGAGAGAAATAGTGAATTGGAAAGTGAACTAATATTAATAAAAAAGCAGATTGAACAGGAGAGGGAAAAGGGGGAAGGTCTTCAAGAGGAATTGGATAAATATCGCAAACTATCAAAGTACTGTGACGAGGAGATAGAAGAGCAGAAAGAAGATTACCAACATACATCTATTTGTCAAATATTCAGCGATTATAATGGAAAAAAATGCAGGCGGTTAGCAGATATAGAGGATAGGAAAATCAGTCGGTTCATTAAATGTGAAGATGAACCGCCCTATTTCAGTAATCGTGACAAATTACCATTGCTTGATGGGCCTGATACAGAAGAATTTATTGGAATATGGAATTGGAGTGTCATTCCGAATTATAAGGATTCTAATAGAGACTATGTCAATAAGATGCAGTATAATAGTAATATGAAGTACATAGAGGTCGTGGAATTTACAGAATGCCATAGCTATGAGGAACTTTTAGAGCGAATCACTGACAATGCTCTCTCTTGCATATCAGGAAGTAGAGCACTTTTTGTGTACCATGCAACAGAGAATCAGATGAATGGTTTGCTGTGTGGAACCAGTGAACTGGAATTCTGCAATGGGGATGTCCAGTTGAAGAAAAATGTGTATATATTGCCTCAGTATACGATTGACAGTGGCGATGTAATAGAAATTGCCGGAAAGAAGATTTATAGATACCTTAATATGGGTATGCCTCAAAATATTTATCAAGTAAAGAGCCCGCTGGAAGTTGTAAAGGAGATTGTGATAAGGCGTGCTACAAGTGCCAGATTACGGCAAAATGGCCTTAGTATAAAAGAAACTCAGCATTGTCAGGCTTTCTTGAAAGAACTGCCAGAAAAGACGATGTATCAGGAAATTATTGATGCGTATGAATGTACGGAAAAGGAAGCTGAGGAATATTTATCCTCCTTTATTAAACAGGCAGATTCCTATTTGTCAGAAGACGACATTGATATGGCGACATTAGGAATTGCAGTGGAGAGGAATACGGAACTTGTGAAGAAGTGTAAAGAATTGCTTTCGGAAGACTGGAAAAAGGAGAATTCTAGGCAACTTCTCATAGCGCAGGATGAACTAGAAAAAGTGCAGAGAGCAGTCAAAGAGGAAAGAGATAATTATATTACATATAAGGAGCAACACAGCAAAGTGCAGGAGGAACTGAAAGAACTCCAGGCAGAGATTTCAAAACATGAAAAACTGGCTCAGGATGTACAAGAAAAAATTGCAGCCAGAATTGCTTTGGCAAGAAAAGATGCATCAGATTTTATATCTGAAATGGCATTTGCTATTCCAATCGATACTAAAAGTAAGAGTGTACTGTCAGAAGAAAGTTCCATATCAATTACTTATAGAAAAAGGAAATATCATTTGTGCACTGAAATAACAGATATGGATTCTTTTGGAGATGAATTGACAGAGAATTTAATTTTGTCGGGTTATGATGACACAACGGCGCCTCAGATGGCGCAGATAATTGTATTTGCTATTTGTAATAACATGCCCATTGTATGTGGTGAACATGCGGAAAGGATAGTAGATTGTATTTCCTCGATGTTTGGATGCGATGGAACTTGTATGATATCTTTGCCAATAGGCGAACCTCACTGCAAAGATATCTGTGATTTTATTGGACAGGAGATAAAAGACGTCAATAGAGTATTTATTGTTAATGGCATTTTTGATGGATTTAGCTTGAATGCTTTTCATGAGATAAGGCAGCGCTCAGAAGAATGGGGGAATAAGGCGATTCTCATTTTTCCATTGAATGGTGTTAATACAGAAATGATTTCAAGTCATGTATGGAATCAAACTATGTTTATTGATGGAGATATGGGAATTATAGATTTCGGGAAGGACACTTTAAATGTTTTTTATTCCTCGGTTGATTTTGTTTTAGAATATGATGCAGAAATTTTTCGAAAAAAGCGCAAGCTGTTAAAACAGTTTTATGGAATAATTGATAACATGGCAGTTTTAAACTATGCAAAATATCTGGCAGTGACAGATGGAACAATGGGAGCGGACGAAATGATACTTGTCCAGGTTTTGCTGAGTGCGAAATCTTCCGGGAAAAAGGAGGATTTCTTGGAAAAGCTTTCAACAGTTGGATTGGATATAAAATCCAACAGATATATTAAAAAATATCTGTGAGGTACAGAGGATGAAAGATAGAATCCTATATGCTATGGCTGCTGACTTAGGGATTGATAGGTTTGAAAATGAATCAGAAATGCAATATTGCAGCAGAGTTATGTATTCAGCAATGGCTAGTTGGGTAAAAGCTGCAGCATTGGATCGACCGGTCACCAGTATACAAGGGGATGTACAGGGGGTGAGCAGAAGGCATATTTTTGATAAATGTACGGCTATCTTTAATGAAATGTTGAGAAGGCATCCAGAATCCAGGCCATGGTTTGAAACGGAATCAGAAACAGAGCGCCCCATTGGTGTGCTGCAGGGCAGACTGATAAGACATGGGGATTTGCTGCAGGTCGGATTTGGGACAAACCTTATTCTTGCAGGAAGCAGCCAAATGCTATTATCGGATAAAGTGGGGTGCAGAAAAGGTGAGATACTTTCGCAGAATACATATTATTCAGGCATAGCAATGCTTCAAAAAATACAAGAAAACACAATATTCAAACCTGAGCCAGTTACAGATGTAACAGAATGGTTTGGAGATTTTGTACACTCCGCTTGGTGGAAAACTGCGGGCATGAATAAGGATGTTCAATATTTTAATGCATATAAGAAGTCAAAAAATAATCATTCTTGTTGGCAGTTGGAACGGCCAAAACCAGTGAAAGGAATATGGTTTGCCCGCCGTAATATCTGTCAAAACGGATATGAGTATTATCTTTTGCGTCAGGACGAATACTTGTATGAACATCGGGTGGATCCGTTCTTACAGAAAGTTAGTGAACATAGACGGTTCATGATGGCAATGAGACACATGGCAGGGAATGATGTGCCGATAGAGGTGTATCACTGTGCAGACCATGTTCTGGTGAAATTGAGAATTCATTTACCGCAAAAGGAAAACTCTCTGTTGGAAACATACGCATGGCCCCACAATTCCATTATGGATAAACTGGAATGGGATATGGGTGGGCTGGTGTGGGAATTTATAAAGTCGCACTTATGTGGATTAGGGATAAAACTGATAGAAGAAAGGACAGGACATGGATAAATATGGAGTAAGAAACACTTATGATGCCATCAGAAATCGGTTGCTGGATTATATTAATACTGAATATCTTGGTAAAAATGACGCATTACGTGCTGCGTGTGGAAAAGAATTGCGGAAAGCGGGGATGGTGTTTCAGGAACCTTATATAGAGGCCAATCCCGCTTATTTGGAAGCAGAAGGGGGAATTAATGGCGCAGCATTGGAGATGGATGTCAAAAGAATTCTCCTGAAAATGGCAGAGTTAGATTTAGGCGTGTTCAGGAATCCATATAAACACCAGATCGAAGCTTTAGAAGCATTTTATCAAGGACAAGACCTTTTCATCGCTACGGGTACAGGATCTGGAAAAACAGAATGTTTTATGTGGCCAATGGTGAGTAAACTGGTTCTGGAGCAAATGCGTTCTCCTACAACATGGGAAATTCGCGGGGTGCGGGCAATTATGCTGTATCCAATGAATGCGTTGGTTTCTGATCAGTTGGGAAGACTTCGACGCATGATCGGCAATGGTGAAAACGGTTTTCATAGCCTAATCAATGAAATGGCTCCAGGAAGCAGGGTAGTGCAGTTTGGGATGTATACCGGCCGTACACCATATTCAGGTAGGGCTGACAGGAATCAAAACTTGAATTTGGCTGATACAATGGAGAGAGATATTCTTAAACAGCCAGAAGAAACTAAGAAAAAGCTTCGTGAACTTGGAAAATATCCCTCTAAAAAAGATTTGGAAGCTTTTGTGGGACGTTTGCGAAAACAAGAGGATTGCTTGACAGATCCAGAAGATGCGGAGTTAATAACCCGCCATGAAATGCATCAGTATTGCCCCGATATATTAATTACAAATTATTCTAT
>CAOXUF010000167.1:0-385 GCA_948560485.1 uncultured Eubacterium sp. | reverse complement strand
CCCTACACGACGCTCTTCCGATCTCTATGCTGGAATATATGTTGATGCGTCCTATTGAAAAGGGAATTTGGAACAGGACGAAGGAATGGATTGATAGTGCTCCAGAGAATAAGTTATTGTTCATTATGGATGAAGCCCACATGTATCGGGGTTCATCTGGAGGAGAAGTTGCTCTTTTGGTGCGTAGATTATTACATAAGCTGGGTATTAAGCGCAATCAGGTACAGTTTATTCTTACCAGCGCCAGCGTTCCATCAGAAAAAGAAAAGGAGAGAGAAGTATACCAATTTGCTTGTGACTTAAGTGCTCAACAAAAAAACAAAAATACGTTTGTACTAATCAAAGGAACAGCGGAGAAACTTTCAGAAAATGGCAGAGAGTTTGA
>CAOXUF010000166.1 GCA_948560485.1 uncultured Eubacterium sp. | reverse complement strand
AAAGTTGTTAGAGAATAGAGGATAGGAATTTTCGAAGGAGCAGAGTTTTCGCACACTGACTATCACTACTTTTCTTGAGCATCTGCACATCTCAAAAATCCTTTCGGATTTTCGAGCTATCAGTGCTTTCACCTTTGACTTTCACTACTCTTCTTGAGCATCTGTACACCTCAAAAATCCTCTCGGATTTTCGAGGTGTCAGGGCTTTCACCTTTGACTTTCATTACTTTTCTTGAGCATCTGTACAGCCTAAAAATTTCTTTGAAATTTTCAGGCTGTCAGGGCTTTCGCCCTATAAAAATAGAAAAAGAAACAGAATCAAATGAAAGGTGCAGGCACTTTTCATTTGATTCTGTTTCTTTTTCTATTTTTGCAGATGCTCAATGCTATCTGTATATGATTTCTTCTCTCTTTGGACCGTTGCTTACCATAGTTACTGGTACGCCTAATTCTTTTTCAATAAATTCGATATACTTGCGGCAGTTTTCCGGAAGTTTATCGTATTCGGTAATTCCTCTGATATCTTCTTTCCAGCCTGGTAATGTTTCGTATACCGGTTTTGCTTTTTTCAGCTGTGCTGTTACCGGGAAGTCTTTTGTTACTTCACCATCTATTTCATATCCTACACATACCGGAATTTCATCAAGATAACCCAATACATCAAGTACAGTCAATGCAACCTCTGTTGCTCCCTGCATTCTTACTCCATAGCGTGATGCAACGCAGTCAAACCATCCCATTCTACGTGGACGGCCTGTAGTAGCACCAAATTCGCCACCATCACCGCCGCGTTTTCTTAATTCATCCGCTTCGTCACCAAAGATTTCACTTACAAACTCTCCCGCACCTACTGCTGAGGAGTAAGCCTTTACTACTGTGATAATATCTTTTATTTCGTAGCATGGAATACCTGCTCCAATGGCACCATAAGATGCTAATGTTGATGATGATGTAACCATCGGATAAATACCAAAATCAGGGTCTTTTAAAGTTCCAAGCTGTCCTTCTAAAAGAATTGTCTTTCCTTCTTTAATTGCATTATTTAAATATAATGAAACATCACAAACATAAGGTTTTACAATATCTCTGTATTCATGTAATGTTTCTAACAACCCATCCGGGTTAATCAGCGGTTTATGGTACATATGCTCTAACATAATATTTTTCTGTTCTGTAACACGTGCCACCTTTTCCTTTAATGTATCTTCATCAAACAACTCTGATACCTGGAAGCCAATCTTTGCATATTTATCTGAATAAAAAGGAGCAATACCTGATTTTGTTGAACCAAAAGCCTTTCCTCCAAGCCTTTCCTCTTCATATGCATCAAAATCAATATGGTACGGCATCAATATCTGTGCTCTGTCTGACACCAAAATGTTTGGCTTTGGTACACCCTGTGATACAATATCGTCAATTTCCTTCTGAAGATATGGAATATTCAGTGCTACACCATTGCCAATAACACATGTTGTATGCTGATAAAATACTCCTGATGGAAGTAAATGTAATGCAAACTTTCCATATTCATTAATTATGGTATGTCCTGCGTTACTACCACCTTGGAATCTAACGATAATGTCTGACTTTTCACCAAGCATATCTGTAATCTTACCTTTTCCTTCGTCACCCCAGTTGGCACCTACTATTGCTCTAACCATGTGGTTTCCTCCTAAATATTTTAATGATTTTTCCTTTGGTCTCCGCTAAATCGCAATAAACCACTAAACATTATACTATTATCAATAGAAAAATGCTAGTGGTTTATTGCTTATCTTCACAAACTTTTATACCTATTTTATTTTAACACGTTTAACGGTTGACCATTTTCCGTAATAAGTCTTTCCACTTACTACTTTCACTGCTCTTGTCTTCACGTACAATTTCTTCTTGTTTGCCAGTTTCTTATTCTTTATAGTTACTTTAATCTTCTTAATAGTTTTCTTAACAAGAACCTTTCTGCATTTTTTATCTTTAGCAATTACGACCTGATATTTTTTTGCACCTTTTATTTTCTTTAACTTCAGGCTGATTTTCTTTGCTGTTTTCTTTTTACTCGCAGAAACAACTTTTGCTTTTCCTATAGAAATTTTCTTAGTTGTCTGTGTTTTTGGTTCCTCTTTCTTTATAATAGTGAATGTTTTTACAACTTCACCCTTATAATTTCCTATTCCATTTACAACAATCTTTGCTGTTCCCGGATTTACATTATCGCTTATCGTAATCGTATAATCTGTATCCTTTTGTAATCCTTCAACAGATACAACTGGTTCAATCGGTTTTCCACTATAATTATATGATGCATTTACTTTTGCAAAATCAACATTTATCTTATTAATATCTTTTTGCTGAATGTCAAACGAACCTTCTAATGTACCTTCATATAAACCGATACCTGTTACAAGAATCTTTGCTGTTCCTGCATTGGTATTATCTTCAAATACAATTATATAATCTACATTTTCCTGTAAAATTATTGTTCCATCTTCATTGCCTACTGTGCAATCCGGAGCAATCACATCACCGGTATAAACATATCCCTCTTCCGTTTCGGGAACTGCCACGGCGATCTTAAAAGCACTGATATCAATACCTTGAACAATAACACTCTTCTCTACACCTTCTGATGTCTGACCATTGATTTTTGCAACAACCTTAATATTATGCTCACCGGCATTTTGCTTTTCATATGTATAGGAACCTGCAGTTACATTTTCATCTGCTAATGTATCATCTACAAATACATCATAAACCTGTCTGTCACCTGCAAATGTATCTGGATTTTCAAAAGATACATCAATTTTATTTATTTCCGTTGAAGTTACAGATACATTTGCTGCTTCACTTACCGGGAAGTCAGTAATCGGTACAATTTTCTCTGCCTGTCCAACAAAGTTATTTCCTGCAGCACTTACTTTAATAAGCATATCTCCATCTGCATTTTTCTCAGTAGTGTATGTATAATCCTTTTGATCTGATAATTCCTTGTCATTATATGAAACACTTACCTGTATATTGCCGTCCTCCTCAAAAGAGGTAGTTACAACTGCATCTTTCATATCTGCCGGTGTAATCGTATATTGTAATGTTTTACTTCCTGCATAAGAGCCGGCACCTTCTATTACAGCTGTTGCAGTTCCAACATTTATATTATCTGTACCTTTGATTGTAAAATCTTTATCTATTTCAAGTTCCCTGTCACCAAATGTAATTGTTACATCCGGTAAAATCTCTTCACCTGTATAAGTATATTCTAACTGATTTAATGTAATATCAGTATCATCCAGACTCTTATCTTTCGTTATCACCGCTATTTCATAGAACTGGAATCCAAACCCTTCCGCAAAAGGCTGACTGACATTCACTCTCACATATCTAACAGATGATAAAGTACATTCCGACGGATTGATTTTACTATATTGGAATGTGCCATTTCCTGTAGCTGTACAGACTGTCTCAAAGGTCTCTCCATCTTCTGAATAATCAATAGAATATTCCTTAGCATATCTGTCATTAATATATGACATTGCCACCAATTCAATAATATTTAATTTATAATTTGCCCCTAAGTCAATAACAATATTTGCCTCTGGTTCTGTCTGCAATGTTCTAAACTGTGTATTTAACTTACCATCCGTTAAGTTAGCAATATTATCCGGCACCTCTTCTCCATTTACAATCTCTACTCTGGTAGATGATGCAACTGCAGTTCGTCCCAATGCGATATTTCTGTCTGTTTCAATAAGTCCTTTCGGATCTGCAACCTGTATCTCCTCGATAATTCCCTCTGAAGCAATCCCCTGCCTGAATGCCATAATTCTTACAGAATGAGTACCTCCTGCAAGCCCGGTCTCTACATAAACTGTACCAGGTAACACCGGTTCTTCTTTCTTCTTTCCATCAATATATACATAATATGTATAATCACCTGTATCTCCTTCTGATGCCTCGAAAGAATACTCTAACTGCTCATAATCACTGGATGTCACTGTAAGCGATACCGGATCATCTAACTTTTCAACTTCTACCGGTGTCATATCTGCATCTTCTTTGATGATAACCCCCAGTTCATTCATCTGGAAACCATATCCTGCTCCAACCGGATCACTAAGGCTGAATCTTACATATCTTACTGATGCAAGAGTACACTGTGCCGGGTCAATTACCACAGACTGCACCTCAGCCTTTCCTTCTGCTTCTGCCACCGTCTCGAAATCCACTCCATTAGATGAATAGTCTATTGTATAACTCTTTGGATATCTTCCTGCCGCATATAGTCCAACAGTTCTTTCAATAACATCCAACTTATAATTCTGACCTAAATCAATAACAATGGTTGACTCTGTATCAGTTACTGCTGTTCTGAATAACGTTGTAAGACTTCCATCTGTTATGTTTGCTACATTATCATTTTCTCTGATAGATGATGCTGATGCTGTTTTTCCAATTGCAAAATTTCTCTCACTTGTCAACAGGCTCTTCGTATCAACAACATCAACTGCCTGAGTGATACCTTTTGATTTAACGCCATCTTTCACTGCAACAATTCTTACAATATGATTACCACCTGTAATTCCTGTCTCTACATAAGTTGTTCCCGGGATTACAGCCTCTTCCTTTTGTGTACCATCAATATACGCATAATATACATAATCTCCTTTGTCCCCTTCTGATGCCTCAAAAGTAAATTCTAACTGTTCATAATCACTGGTTGTAACTGTTAGTGAAACCGGATCATCCAAAGTTTCTACTTCCTTAAACTCAACTTCACTTACCTTAGTTGCTCCATCCGTTAAAACTGCCATACCTTTAATCTGCATACCATATGCACTCAAATCTCTTGTAGCATATATTCTCACAAAACGTGTATAAGGGATTGCTGCCTTTTGTTCATCCGTCATTGTGACTTTGTCCATGTAAATGGCATTTGTGGCACCTGCTATTCCTGATACTTCTGCAATATCTACATAATTCAGTCCATTCAAAGAATATTGAATCATATATGTTCCTACTGTTGCAGTTGTCGGACCGGAATTTAACGTTTTATACATTGCCACAACTCTGTCAATTTTAGAAGAGTCATATGCTGCCCCTAAATCTACCTGCACCCAACGGTCTTCTTTTACTCCCCTTCCAACTTCAATAATTGTAGATTTGGAATTTCCATTATCAAACTTTCCATTGGTGATAATTCCCAAATCTGTTCCACCTTCCTGTGTCGTTTGTTTTGATACAGAAGCCTCTTTGTTTAAAGCAAAGTTAATTTCTCCGTCCCGAACTTCACTAAGCAACTCAGCTCTTCCGTCGTCATTTGCCTGATACACCGTTGTCGTTGTATCCGCACTGACACTGGTTACATCCCATGCTGTGACAGACGTAACGACTAACGCCAACGCACAAACAACAGATGTGATTTTTGATAACAATTTTCTTTGTTTCATATACTTTCTCCTTATATAATAAATTTAGGTTGATAAAGGTAACCTATAACCCTTTATT
>CAOXUF010000165.1 GCA_948560485.1 uncultured Eubacterium sp. | reverse complement strand
TAAAATCGATTATTAGCGATTATCGTAACACAGCAAATGAAAAGAGGCGTTACTATGAAAACACCAAATCATGTACTGATTATTTCTCTACACGCTGATCCAATGCTTCCGGCAGGTATAGGTGAATATGGCGGAGGACATATGTATCCATATGAGCTTCTGGTAGGTTTGTCAAAAGAAGACTTTAAAGTCAGCCTGATTACCAGAAAAAGTGACACATCATTACCCGATATTGACCGGATTAACGACTTAACAACCATCTACAGGCTTGATTATGGAAACATTATTTTTCATGATAAACGAGATTTTTATCAACTAAAGGATATGAGTTTTTCTCTGGCATGCAATCTGTTGGAACAGCAGAATATCAAACCTGACATTATACATAGTCTTTATTGGAATTCCGGATTCCTTGCCCTGCAATTATCACAGAAATTGCATATACCATATGTGCACAGCCCGATTTCTGTCGGAGCCGTTATTAAATACAAAAAGACAAAAGACATAGAACCGCACCGGCTTGATACAGAACAGCTTGTTTTCGAAAATGCGGCTCTGATTTTCAGTATAACAGAGAGTGAAAAAAAAGATATCATATCTTATTATGGAATCAGCAAAGATAAAATAACGATTATCGGAAGACCCGTTGCCAAAGAATATTTATATCCGATTCACGACGAATGGGGAAATGTCAGAAACGAAAACATGCAATATTCTCCGGCACCCCTTCCGGCAGAAGCGTTGCCAATACAGACAAATGAAAATTGGTGGGAGAAGAAAGCATTTATATATGTTGGAAGAATTCATCACAATAAAGGTATTCATCATATTATTAATTCCTGGGTTTCATTAAGAAACCAGTATGCGGATGTCTGCCCTCCCTTGTGGATCGTAGGCGGCCCGCCGTTGGAAATTAATCAATTTCATACAGACCATAATCTGCATTTGGATTCATATGAGAAAAGCGGCTCTATCATATGGTGGGGACGACTCAACGCAGAAGGGATCAGTTCGCTGTACATGCGCTCGCTTGCGCTAATCATGCATTCTAAATATGAGCCTGGGGGAAGGGTAAGTATTGAAGCAATGTCCTCCGCGCTTCCTGTAATTGCAACGCCATGTGGTTTTGCTGTTGATACCATTACAGACTGGCATACAGGGTTTCTGGTACAATATGGTGATGAAGAGACATTGACTGATCGAATGAGTATGTTTATTCTGCAGCCCTATTTAGCTGACAGCATGGGACATAATGCCAAAAACGCCGCATTGAATATAATACGCAAATGGAATTTTATGGAACACCATATTAACGTATACAACCGCCTGATTTCATCAGGCGGATTAGCCAGTTACACGGAGTACAATACCATAGAAAGTCACTGGATATGGGGGATTATCCATTCATATCCGGCAAGCCTGCCCCAAATAACCGAAGATTATCTCAGGCACAAATTCACCGAAACCGGTATACATGACATCGTTGCAATCAATAATGAGCATTCGGGTATCACAGAATATTTGGTCTGGTATATTCAAAGTAAACAGGCAACATATACTGTATTGCAGCCTTACAACCGGATTAACGCACAAAGGCTGTTGGACACAAACAGATATTCTAAAATAATATTTGCAAAAGCAGTTTATGCCAGATTTAAAAAATGGGGGAAATATTTTCCGTCACCGGTTCTGTTTTATGACGACGATATGATGTCGGTTATTGTAAAACCGCATACTGTCATAGAGTATAGCCCAGAAAATTTTACTGACATATTACACTTTATCAGTAATCACAAGCGCAATATCACCTCACAAATGCAGGAAAATCTACGAAAAATTTTTGACCGGGAAATCGGGCTGTACGATACAATTTGTCAATATCAGTCTGAAGTGGAAACATATACAATGTTTGCTGAGGGAGACTTCTCTGTGTCTCTGGAAGCCGGCTGGATGATAAATAGGATCGACGAGTGCTCTCGCCTAAAGAGCACCCTGTCTCTTTCCTTAACAGCGTTTCTTACAGAATTAAAGTGCAGATATTATCAGCCGGAAATGGTTCTGGGCGGATTCGTGGAATCCGAAAGCCTGTGTTACTGTGACAAAGAATTATGCCTACGGCTTCCTGCCAGTCTCCATCCTGTTGAAGATGGCTATGATGAGGGCAAATTATTGTTGCTTACTGCCGCAGACAATGTAATTCCCTGTTTTTGGCATTCTTTATCGCAAAAGCTTCCGGTTCAGATACGGCAGAACGCTTTGGCATGGGCAATTATTTTTCTCTCGAAAAAATTATTGCTGCACCAAATAATGTCTATATACCCTGAACAGACAAAAACAATTTGCGCACAACTAGATCTGTTACTTGACCTCGTTAGCCCAGAATAATTAAATAGCCGTTATGAATGTAGGATAACTCCTTCAATGCCTTTATAAACGTTTCATTATCACAGTCTGCCATCTGCGCATAGACTTCATTGCGCTGTAATAATTCTGCGATTGCATTTTCTTTATACTGTCCTTTTTCTTTCAAGATTCGGATGGTATAAAGAAATGCCGCCAATTCTGCATTCTCTAAGGTTAAGCTCTGTATGCGTTCCTCCATGTTAGGAATGCCGCCGCTGTAGAGTGCTTTGAACTTCCTGACAGCCCCAGCCTCCTTATCTCGCACGGATAACAACTGTGCCTGATTGAACTCGGCACGCCATGCAAATAAGTGATTTCCGCTTTCCTGAAATTCATGATAGGAACGTGAAAAATAAGATTCTGCCTCGTCCATATCACCCAGAACCAGTAATATGGCCGCGTATATATTATATAATCTTCCCATTTGATATGACGCATTTACAGATCTTGCAATTTGCAGCACTTCTTCGCATTTCTCCAATGCATCCGTATACTGTCCAGCATAAAATTTCGACATTACAATATCAACGCGTATCTGCAGAATTTCATGATATGGACAGTCATCCTCCTTTAAATTCTCCAAAACCCCTTCACATATTTCACAGGATTTCTCCGGCTGTTTTCGAAGAAATGTATGTGCCTGATGTAACTTTAATCCAACATTCAGGATTGTACTGTCAGGATATTTTTCCAGTCCTTCCTCATAATCCTGAATAGCCTGTTCAATTGAAGTTATTCGCTTGTGTGACAAAGCATATGCCCAATAAATACTGGCACATAAAGCCATATCTTCTATATTGCTTGTATCAACGATCTCTTTCGCTTCTAAAATAGCACGATACGATTTTTCTATTTCAGCGCCATAAAAAAATTGATTCCATTTATAAAACAAAAAACATACTTTCAGCAGTTTCCCAGCCGAAGAGTACTTTTTTAAATTACATATCGTTTCATATTGTAACAACAACTGATAGAAATTTTCTGTTTTTAAAATGCGAATCTGAAGATAGGCATTCAAGACGGCTGTTATGATTTTAACTTGTACATCCTGTTGCTTTTGCGGAAGTGGCAAATTATCATAACATGTAAGCGCAATATTCCCGTATTTTATAATTGCACAGAAAAGATGCTGTTTATAAAGGCTCTCTTCAAGGCAGAACCATTGATCCAAAGCTTTCTCATATTCCTGCATGTAGAACAACAGTTGAAAAATTTTTTCCTCAGTAACCGTAAAATCTATATCAGGTTTTTGTGCACACGTATATATTCGCTTCGCAGTAATAAGCCGCAAGCGTTCCGACATATTCTCATTCATGGCATCATATATATAGTCGTGTTTTACATAGTATGAATCGCCCTTATATTTATAGAAAGATATACTGTCGAGTTTATCAAATAAATCTGTTTGCTTTTCCGGTTCACACAGTGTTTCAATAATGGCAACCGGCAGACATCCATCCAGTATTCCCGTAATGCAAAAGCACATATTCAATTCCGGGTTCTGACCAAAAAAACGTAAACTGTTCAAAATGGTACTGTTTCCGTGCCTTTCAAACTCTGAAATCCATTCTTTTAATTTTTGATCTGGTATTGCGTTTGAATGGATATGGCTGTGCTGTATTTGTGTTTTGATATAGTTTGCTATTGTATTCAAGTATAACGGTAATGTCCCAATTTTATTAATGATAAAGTTCAATTGTTGAGTCGGAAGACCCGGTAAATACCCCGCTAGATATTTTTGTGCATCCGTGTCATCAAACTGTACAAGTTTTATCTTGTACGGAATATTAGATATAGATTGAAAATTATTGTAGTAATTACATTTGACTAATTCAGGAGGCACCGTTTCCAATATAAAACTAGGACACATTTCAACAATTACTGAAATAATTCCCTGGATCCTGCATAGAAGAGTGTATAGAAAATCAATGGTTTCAATACCGGATTTATTTAAATCCGTAAAAGCCCATACAATCTTATTGTTATTTTCATACGGTTTTAGTAGGTAATAAATATAGTTTGTAAGCAAGGAATAATAATTATCTGTATAGCCTTTGATGTCTTCCGTGCGTTTACATATTGCCTGCGTCACTG
Organism: uncultured Eubacterium sp.; assembly: GCA_948560485.1. The sequence continues at coordinate 1,008 of CAOXUF010000165.1, read as the reverse complement.
CTGACAACATATTTTCGTTTACTTTGCTGTTCGAATTATACGCAATCAAAGCCTTCAAATCTTCAATCTCGTTTTCATAATCAAATTGTGCAGTCAACTCGGATAAATCCACTTCCCACAAAGATTCCAGAAGCTTTATGAAAAGAGTTCTGGGGCTAGCCAATTGCTGTAGGTCAAAAATTGACGTAGAATATCCCTGCCTTTCCAAGGTATTTAAGGTTTCAGTCAGAAATACGGTTTTACCAGTCCCCGCAGATCCAGACAATAGTGTAAATTTAGCGGTTGCACTTATATTTTTAATATATTCTTCACTTTCCTTTTTAAAAGAACTGTTTTTATAAAGATATTCTTTTTTAGCAGCCCCCACATTACACACTGATCTGCTTCTTCGTTTTCTAGCTTTCTTATCAATTTGTGTATCCAGATTATTAATTTTAATGTTGAGGTCAACGTCTGAAGAAGTTTCAATGTAATCCAGAAATTCTACGCTGCATTGATTAAGTAGTGTTGATTTATTTTCGGTTACATATTCTTTTAAAGCAGTTCCATCTACCATGATTACCGTAAGATTCACTTTCTGTTTAAACTTATCGATTTCTTCATTAGATTGCGGGGCAAATAGCACATTTGTTACGATATAAAGTGTCTGTGCTGCCTGGTTGAAAGCAATAATTAGTGCTTTAGCACAATCATCCAATGGCAGACTCTTAACGGACGTCCTGAATTTGGATTCAACCAGAATTTTATGGCTTACCTCACCATCGTTGGCGATGTCAATAATAAGGCGTCCATCAAATCCACCATCCTTACTCTTGTTAGTCAGCATAAAGTCATCATCTTTAATTTCTATGCTAAGTCTGGACGTAATAAACTTCTGTGCTAGCCATTCCAATTGTCGCCAAAATACTTCTTCCTGCATGTTTTGGTCTTCCATAAATTGATGTCTCCCAGTGTCGTATTTGTTACGCAAAGTGTCTCGATAATTTAACTGATAATAATCGATTTTAA
>CAOXUF010000164.1 GCA_948560485.1 uncultured Eubacterium sp. | reverse complement strand
GTCCCTGTGTAGATGAACGAAGTTCTGTTGAGTAACCAAACATTTCTGACAATGGAACATATGCTCTAACGATCTTTCCACCGCCTAAGTCATCCATTCCTTCAATCTGTCCACGTTTAGCGTTCAGACTTCCGATAACATCACCCATGTATTCTTCAGGCATTGTAACTTCAACCTTCATGATAGGCTCAAGTAATACCGCATCACCTTTCTTCATAGCATCCTTAAACGCCATAGAACCGGCGATATGGAATGCCATTTCTGATGAATCGACTTCATGGTATGATCCATCATAAACTGTTGCATGAACACCAAGTACTGGGAATCCTGCAACAATACCTGTCTGTGCAGCTTCTTCGATACCTGCTCCAACAGCCGGGATATATTCCTTAGGAATGTTACCACCAACTACTGTAGATTCAAACTTGAATGTCTCTTCACCGTTTGGATCCATAGGCTCGAATTTAACCTTACAGTGACCGTACTGTCCACGACCACCAGACTGCTTAGCATATTTACTGTCAATATCAACTGCTTTTGTAAATGTTTCCTTGTATGCAACCTGAGGTGCACCAACATTTGCTTCTACCTTATATTCACGAAGAAGTCTGTCTACGATAACTTCCAAATGTAACTCACCCATACCGGCGATAATTGTCTGTCCTGTTTCCTGGTTTGTATGAGCTCTGAATGTAGGATCTTCTTCTGCAAGTTTTGCTAAAGCTTCACCCATCTTACCCTGTCCGGCTTTTGTCTTAGGCTCAATAGCAAGCTCGATAACCGGCTCTGGGAATTCCATAGATTCAAGAATAACCGGATGCTGTTCATCACAAATTGTATCACCAGTACCTGTCACCTTGAGACCTACTGCTGCAGCGATATCACCAGAGTAAACCTTGTCTAACTCTGTTCTTGAATTCGCATGCATCTGAAGAATACGACCAACACGTTCCTTCTTACCCTTTGTTGCATTTAATACATAAGAACCTGAGTTCAATGTACCAGAGTAAACTCTGAAGAATGCAAGTTTTCCTACGAATGGATCAGCCATAATCTTAAATGCTAAAGCTGAGAATGGTTCCTCATCAGAAGACTTTCTTGTAACATCATTTCCTGCTTCATCTGTACCTGTAATATCAGGAATATCAGTTGGAGCCGGCATAAATTCAATAACACCATCTAACATCTTCTGAACACCTTTGTTCTTATATGCAGATCCCAGATATACCGGAACTGCTTCACAAGCGATAGTTGCTTTTCTAAGAACAGCTTTTAATTCATCAATAGAAGGTTCTTCCCCTTCTAAATACTGCATCATAAGGTCATCATCTAATTCACAAATCTTCTCAACAAGATTCTCATGCCATTCATTAGCAAGATCTTTCAAATCATCTGGAATTTCTGTGATTTCAATATCTTCACCCTTATCATCTTTATAATAGTATGCTTCCATTTCAAACAAATCAACCAATCCGATAAAACTATCTTCTTTACCGATTGGAATCTGAACTGGGATAGCATTCTTACCCAGACGATCAATAATAGTCTGAACTGAATAAAAGAAATCTGCACCCATTTTATCCATCTTATTGATGAATGCCATACGGGGTACATTGTAAGTGTCAGCCTGACGCCATACGTTTTCTGACTGTGGCTCAACACCTGCTTTTGCATCAAATACACCTACTGCACCATCTAATACACGAAGAGAACGCTCAACTTCTACTGTAAAGTCAACGTGACCCGGTGTATCGATAATGTTAACACGATGCTCTAAAGCACCAGCTTTTGGTTTATGATGATCCTCTAATGTCCAATGACATGTTGTAGCCGCAGATGTAATCGTGATACCTCTTTCCTGTTCCTGCTCCATCCAGTCCATGGTAGCATTACCGTCATGAGTATCACCAATCTTGTAGTTAACACCAGTATAATATAAGATACGCTCTGTTAATGTTGTCTTACCAGCATCGATATGAGCCATAATACCTATATTTCTGGTTCTCTCTAATGGATATTCTCTTCCAGCCAAGATTTTTTCCTCCTCTTTTTAGTCTTAAGGCTTACGCCTTTATTATGTCATGCATTACTGCATATTAATCAATTAATATTAAATATCCACATCGCCCTAGCTCGATTAGAAGCGGTAGTGTGCGAAAGCCTTATTAGCCTCAGCCATCTTATGCATGTCTTCACGCTTCTTAACTGATGAACCAGTATTATTAGCGGCATCCATAATCTCGTTAGCTAATCTTTCTACCATTGTCTTTTCACTTCTCTGACGTGAATACAATGTGATCCAACGAAGTCCTAAAGCCTGTCTTCTTTCAGGTCTTACCTCGATAGGTACCTGATAAGTAGCACCACCGATACGTCTAGCCTTTACTTCTAAAGCCGGCATAACGTTATTCATAGCTTCTTCAAATACTTCAGTAGCATCTTTTCCTGTTTCAGCTGCAATCTTTTCAAATGCACCGTACACGATTTTCTGAGCTACACCTTTCTTACCATCTAACATAATGTTATTGATAAGTTTTGTAACTACGATGCTACCATACATAGGATCTGCTAAAATTTCTCTCTTCTGAGTATGTCCTTTACGTGGCATATTGCTTCCCTCCTTAATTATTTTAATTAAATCATAGGTACTCACTAAAGTTGTGTCTTGCTCACGGCTTAAGATATCTATAAAACATAACCCTAATAACCGTTACAAATCATTCAACCTGTGATTGACTATATAGTCGTTCCTATTTAGACCTAGTTTTTAGGTCTCTTAGCACCGTACTTAGAACGTGCCTGGCGTCTGTTTGCAACACCTGCAGTATCTAAAGTACCTCTAATGATATGATATCTTGTACCTGGTAAATCTTTTACTCTACCACCACGGATAAGAACAACACTATGCTCCTGAAGGTTGTGACCTTCACCTGGAATGTAGCTTGTTACTTCGATACCATTAGATAAACGTACTCTGGCGATTTTTCTAAGAGCTGAGTTTGGCTTCTTAGGTGTAGCAGTCTTAACAGCTGTACATACACCACGCTTCTGTGGAGAAGCAGTGTCATTCATCTTCTTGTTTAAAGAATTATATGTCTTTAACAAAGCTGGTGCTGTTGACTTTTTAACCGCTGACTTACGTCCTTTTCTTACTAACTGGTTAAATGTTGGCATTCCTTTTTCACCTCCTGTTATTAGAATTATGTGTCAAATCATTACACATGCATGCAAAAGGGCACACTATTCCCTTTAAGCGTGCCCTACCATTATATCGTTGTACTTTTTTAAAGTCAACCCCTCTTCTTTAATTTCATCTCAACCTTAAACAAATCACCATCTAACGTAATCTTAAGTTCTCCATTCTGTCTTTCCAAAATACTTCTGGCAATGGACAATCCAAGTCCGCTCCCTTCTGTCGTTCTGGAAACATCTCCTCTGACAAACCGCTCCATCAATTCATCCGCACTAAAATTTAATGCTCCGGCAGATATATTTTTAATAGAAACGACTGAACCATTTTCTTCATCAATAATATCAATATAAACGCGGGTACCTGGCATTGCATATTTGCATACGTTACTGTAAAGATTATCTAAAGCTCTCCATGTCTTTCTTCCATCAGCCCGAACAATAATGGTATCTCTTGTAATATTTTTAATCACATGCAGTCCACTTTGTTCAAAACGTTCGCTATACTCTGCAAGACTTTGATTTACTAACTGAACAATATCAATATTTTCTATATTCAGTTCAATTACACCGGAATTTAATTTCGATGCTTCCACTAAGTCCTCTGTGAGATTTTTCAATCTCTGTGACTTTCTATCCAATATTTCCAAATACTCAGAAGCTTTCTCACTGTCCAGTCCATCCGTCTTAAGTAAATCTACATAATTTATAATAGAAGTAAGTGGTGTTTTTAAATCATGGGAAACATTTGTAATCAATTCTGTCTTCATGCGTTCATTCTTCAAACTCGAAGCAACTGCCTTACTGATCCCATCTCCAATCCCATTAATAGATTCTGTCAGTTTTTGATTAGATTTAAATTTCATTGGAGCATCAATTTTATTATCCACTTCTCCTTCTGCTATTTTTTTTGTTTCTTCTATTATAATCTCTTTTTCTTTAAAATAATTCCAGAGATATATGCATCCTGCGGCAACCGGAATTCCCATCCAGAAAAATACACCAAACCAATCCATGGCATACATTCCTGTAAAAGCAATATAAAACAGTCCTCCTATCATTCCTGCCATACCGTATAACACAACCTTCGTCGTCAGTTTCGTATTATCAGCCATCTTCTTTATGGCTCTTTTTATCTTAAGAAAAACCTTGCCGGTAAATGTAGTCTGAAGCAAAGTTTTTGTCTTAAGTCTTCTGGACAGACTTTCGAAAAACTGCAATGCAAGTTCCACCCAGATTAAACTTACGACAGCTACTGGAACAATCAGCATATAAATATTTCGTCCTTCATCCCATGTCTTATCTTTAATAATGGAAACAACCATACAATATACAAAAATAAGTGCTATACATGCCGCATCCAGCCAGAACTTATCTATTTTGTGTAATACAACATCTGAATCTTTTTCTTTTCTTCCTGCTGTAACCAAAAGAATAATAAATGGTATTACTGATAACAAAATAATCAAACCACATATAAACACATATGTTAGTACTCTGTTCCTGCAAGCCTCAATATCTTTTTGTGTTATATTTTTTTTAATGGTCTGCTTTAACTGTCCTAAATAAGTGTTCGTATAATCATCATTTGTCTGTATAATAAAAGTTAATTGATTCTCTTTACAGAATTTTTTCAATTCATCATACGAAACTACTATTCTTTTTGTATCGATGATTATCCCTTCAGCATTCGCTATGTCTGCGTAATAATAAAAACTTGAAATATTATCAAACGCTCTGCTTTTCATTGCCTCAAAAATCTGGATATCTAATTTACCTTTATCTTCACCATATAATCCAAGTCCGTTTTCACCAAAAGAAGCAGCAACACCTTTTATGCTGTCCGGGTTATCCATATTGGTAACAACATTTTCTATCTCATTTTCCTTTGTCACACAATACAAAAGCCCTGTTTCTTCAAAGTTCCAATTCACATTTTCATTAAATGAAACTTCCTGAAACCTGGCATTCCGGCTTTCTCCTAATAGTTTTTTTCCATTCATCTCTACATAAAACTTACCTAAAATTTCCTGAATTCCAGAAGCATAATGTTCTATATAAATATTTTTTGCTTCATCAGAAGTCATTCCATGGTATTCAATTTCTTCAATAACAGTTGCTTTCCCGGCACAGACCATACTTACAACTGCCATTATCAGAATAATAACATGCAGCGCGATTCTCTTCATAAATCATATCCTCCCTACATTTTTTTCAAGCTTATATCCAATTCCCCATACTACCTTCAAATATCTTGGTTCCTTTGGATTAATTTCAATTTTCTCGCGGATATGTCTGATATGTACAGCTACAGTAT
>CAOXUF010000163.1:1167-5529 GCA_948560485.1 uncultured Eubacterium sp. | reverse complement strand
ATATATCACGAAACACCATATTAGCATAAAAAAGCCCTCTATGCAAGGACTTTTTTACACAATTCTTATTCAAGATTTAGTTTCTTACTTAACATTGCATGGGTAATAAATGTACATATCACAGCCAACACAATCTGTTCAACAATCATAAATATCAGCAGCGGCTGGAAAACCGCCTCTCCAATCTCTGCATTATTTATGGCTTCCATATTTCCTCCGAACATAATTACCATGCAGATTAATGAAACAACCTCAGTAATAATCTGGAATACTATATATGTTGCCAATGCACCTGCAATACGATTTCTTGTCCACGCCTGCCCCACGCTAAAACATGCATATCCCATAGCAATATAATTATATGCTGCAATCAACATAGCCACTCCAATTATAATTACATATTTCCACAAATGCTGTTTATTAAATTCTCTAACAATATAAATGATATCCTGTCGCAGATCTACAAACAAACTTGTGTGTCCCAAAAATAGGATAATAACAATTCCAAATATAAATACAGCAGATATAATGACCCAAATATAACTAACAATAGATTTACTTGCTATATGTTGTCCTACAGTAGCAGGTAATGTAAAAGACAAATATCCCTCATTTTTTAACATATTGTCGTAAAATCTCTTCAAAATCAGAATAAATGTACCGATTATCACACCAATAATTCCCAATACAAATGCTGTTATAGTTACAAAGCTTAAAATATTGATAACCACATTATCTAAATCAAAAGCATCCTGAATTTCAATAACAAGTTTTAATAACACTGTTACTATAAAAACAATTAAATACATCGCTCCAAATGTTCTTGCTGTGGCTCTAAACTCATTTTTTATTAACTTACCTAACATCTGAACACCTCCCTGAACACTTCATCTACTGATTTCCCATACTCCTCCCGAATATCATCAACACTTTTATGCATTACCAGCTCTCCATCTTTAATCATGACAACATCATCCAAAACTTTTTCTATATCTGATATAAGATGTGTTGAAATTATTACTGTAGATTCCGGATTATAATTTGTAATGATAGTATTTAGAATATAGTCTCTTGCTGCGGGGTCTACACCTCCGATTGGCTCATCTAAAAAATACACATCTGCATTACGACTCATAACCAATATTAATTGTACTTTTTCTTTTGTTCCTTTTGACATTGTTTTTAGTTTATCATTTGGATTAATATTTAATTTGCTCAGCATATCATATGCTCTTTCACTATCAAAATCCTCATAGAAATCAGAAAAATAATTAATCATTTCTCTAACTTTCATCCAATTGTTTAAATATGTTCTCTCTGGCAGATAGGATACTCTTTTCTTTGTCTCCACTCCAATCTTATTTTTATTAATAGTAATATCCCCACTTGATGGTGTTAAAAGACCATTTGCCAACTTAATCATTGTCGTTTTACCACTACCATTTGGTCCTAGCAATCCTACAATCTGTCCACTTTCTATCTGTAAACTAATTCCTTTCAACGCTTCTTTTTTTCCATATTTTTTCTTTAAATCCTTACATTCAAATAAAACGCTCATGATTTATCTCCCTTCTGGATAAATTTAATAATCTCATCTTTGTCATATTTTAATTCAGACATCTTACGAATATAGTCGTCTGTTAAATCCCTTGCCCGGCATTCTCTTATCTGAACTAATATATGCTCATCATCTGTCACTATCCTTCCCGCCGTACGATTGGTTATGATAAGTCCCCGATTTTCCAATTCTGCCATTGCTCTCTGCATCGTATTCGGATTTACTGCAGCTATCGCTGCCAGCTCTCTCACTGATGGTAATTTACTCCCCATCTCATACTCGCCGGAAATAATTTTTTGCTCAATCTGCTCTAACAACTGAGTATATATCGGTCTATCATTCTTAAATTCCCACGACATCTTATCCCTCCTTTTTGTATTATTGTATTAGTTACTTAATACAATAATACACTTATATTCATATTTGTCAAGATTTTTTAAACATATTTTCTCAGGCGCGCTAATTTCTGTTTTTTCATACATAAGAAAAAAGCAAGTGACTGCGTAAGCAGGCATTTGCTTTTCTTGATGCAATAAACCGAATTGTTTCGATTATTCTGATATTGTTTTTTTAACACTTTTCTCAAATGCTTTTCTTGGTACCATTACAATGCGATTGCAGCCCCTGCACTTAAGTTTAAAATCTGCTCCAACCCGAATAATTTCCCATTCGTTCGTCCCACAAGGATGACCTTTCTTTAACATTACAATATTTCCAATCTGATAATCCATTAATTTACTACCCTTCCTATACCTACGACATGCCCTAAATTATTATAATTTATCGGCTGTCCGCCTTTTTCTACAACTCTTGCATTCCCTGCATACATTGCAACATGATAAATATTTAAAGTCCTTCCCGGAGTACTGTATAGAACTGCACTGTCGTAGTCTCCATAAAAAATCAAATCACCAGGTTTCATATAGTCATATCCTAAATATCCCATATATACAATCTGATTTTTACTCTTTAAATAATCAAATAAATCTGCTGCACAAAACGCCTGTGTCTTACTTCCCAGTTTCTCCTGATAATCCTTATATGCTTTATATCCCTTCCAAACCAAAGAAGAACAGTCGTAAAACCCATCCTTCATTCGTTTACTCTGGCTGTACTTCCAATTATTCACAATATAATCGGCTCTTTCAATAATTTTTTTCATTCCCTTCGCAGCCACTTCTACTCTGAAACCAAAAGAATAATTTCCTATTTTCGCATCAACGATCGTAACGCCTGCTCCCTTTCCAATAACGGTTCCATCTCCTTCCATAGACGCAATAGATTCACTTCGACTGGAATATAGAGGCTTTACTATACCTATTCCCTGAATGTTAATCTTAGCCGATTTCCCTTTTACAATATATCCGGTAAGTTTATGGAATGTTGGATTATATACAGTATATTTTACCTTATATGTTTTTCCGTCGACCTGCGCTTTAATCGTTCCGCTTGAAGGTGTATTTCCCAATACTGCCAGCTTACTTCGATATGATGTAGTCCTTATGTTGGGAGCTGATGACGTATCCCATTTTACAACGCTGTATTTTGATAAACCTGAAAATGAAACATACTGTAATCGCCATGAACCTGCATTCTTTCCCAAAACAACAAGATTTTTTGTATTAATTACGGGGCTTGATACATAAACCTTTGTAGCGTACTCTTTCACTTTACCGTTTTTATATGTAACTTTAGCAATTACTTTTGCTCTGCCACTGTTAACAGTTCGTGCTTCTGCAATAATCTTATTACCTTTTATTTTTTTCGGTCTGGATAACACTTTTTTATCTGATGTGTACCAAACACATTTTTTAATATTACGCTCATCTAAATTAGCTATTTTAAATCGAATTGCCTTATTCTTTGCCCATACTATACGCTCATATCGGATATTATTTTTCTTAGTAATTCTTCTTATCGCTGTCTTTCTTTTGCTGACACTATTTTTTGCCGGTTCTATATTCGATTTATCTGCAACTACGGTGACAGTACATTCCGTTGATGCTTCATTACTTTTTAAAATAATCTTCGTTTTTCCCGGGTTTTTTCCAATAATTAATCCATTTTCATTTACCGTAGCAATAGACTCATTCTGGGAATGATAATGCACTACATTTGCTGAAGCTGCTGTCAACTGAAAATTCCTTCCTTCCACAAGCGATACGGAATAAACATTTGGTGTAATCTTCTTGGATGTATCTGGTATTGTAACACTGCACGTATAAGTTTTCTTCTTATAAGTGGCTGTAATTCTCGCTGTTCCATAATTTAATGCTGTTACAACACCTTTGTCCACAGTTGCCGCAAACTTGTTCGATGTACTCCAGTTAATTTTCGCATCATCGGGTGCATTTACTAACGTTATCTTTTTGATGTTCCCCTTAACTAACAACAAACTGGTATCCGACAAACTGTAAGTCGTTTTCGCCTGTAAAACATTTACCGGAAAACTTAGGGCAATTACCAATAATAGTGTCAAAAGTTTTCTTAGATATTTACTTCTTTCCTTCTTTCGTTGTCTCGTTTTTTTCATTTGATTTCCATTCCTCTATTTCTCTGATTCCTGTATCCTGATTTTCCTCATAATATATCTCAATGATATCATTTTGTTGAATAAACACAAGCGTTTCATCATCGGAAAATTTTTCCTTATAAACGTTTCCCTTTGTATCTGTAATATATACAAATGTTCCATCTGTAACATTGACATATTTAATATCTTTAACTGTCACGAATTCATGTGCATATTGTTCAGAAAGATTTTCCTTTTTTATCTCTGTGATGATTCCATTTTCTTTCATTAA
>CAOXUF010000163.1:0-1157 GCA_948560485.1 uncultured Eubacterium sp. | reverse complement strand
TTCCCTACACGACGCTCTTCCGATCTTTTCTATACGTGTTCAAAGTATCTTTTTGTGTCGTACCAGTTGCAACAATACTATATTTTTTCACATCTACTAATGCATATTGCTTTACAAGATTTCCTTTATCTTTGAGCACCATAAAGTATGTTGGTCTTCCATCAATATTTATTAATGAAGGAAATGCAGCATCATATCCCAGATTCTGTACCTGGCCTTCTGCTGCTTCCATTGCAGAAAACTCTTCTGCTCCCGCCACATTAAAGTAACTTGCTTTTCCTGTCCTCGCATTCACCATTACAAATCCAATATTTGAAGAATCATCAATAACTGATGTCACACCGGTATAAATCCATACGTCATTATCAATTACTTTATAGCCATAGTCTTCTGTTGTCTTTTTGCAGTCTTTCTGACCAATAATACTATTCCAAAAACCATCTGACAACATTCCATACCAATTATATTTTCTTTCTATTAAATCTCCATCATATACCCTGTCTACCCATCTTGGTATCTCGTCTAAATCATACTTCTTGCAATCTCCGGTACACGGATCACAGATAACAACTCCATTCACATCAAAACCACCAAACAGACCTATCTTTGCAGTCATTGTCGGGCAGATGTAATAAGGTTTTCCTTCTTCGTCTAACTCAAAATAATATCCTTCAAAGATCGCTGTTGGATATTTGAACCTAAGATGTCTCTGCAAATTATCATTGAACCATCCTGATGGTGTATATTTAATAGGCTTTTCTAACTTAACATAGTCAGCTTCAAAATCCACTGCATCAACCAATACATATCCCGGAATTCCATTTTTTCTATTATTGAACCACTTGAAAAAACCTGCATATTCCAAAGACGCCACTTTCATTGGAGCTCCATCTAAGGCTATCTGATTATAATCTCCACTGATTTCATACTGGCTTACTACATCCGACAACGCTCCAATAGCTCTTTGTCCCACTACCTTGGCACTGGCAGTATCCATCAGTGCCACATCTGTTATCGTATCCGTCTGCTTTACTGTGTCCTCAAATTTTGTATTGTTAATGTCAATAAGAGAAGAATATCTGCCTGCATTAAAAATTTTTGCAGATATAATGCTGCCTATCACAACAAATAAAACAGCTAATATAATTAAAGCTCCC
>CAOXUF010000162.1:4827-5580 GCA_948560485.1 uncultured Eubacterium sp. | reverse complement strand
TTCAAGTATGACACAGGATTACAGAAAATACTAGGCGGATGGTTTTACGTTTACCAATTAAACAAGAGCTGTTCAGAATTTATTTTTATAGCAGCTTTTATCTGTGTATTCCGAAATCTCTCTTTAATATCATGAATCCATTGTACATAATCAGAGTCTAAATGCACATCATGCGAGCTTACAGCAAATGGTTTATTATCTCTTTTATCAGGCACTATAATCTCTTCCCTCCTTCTCTCTAGCTGGTGAGCAAATTTTTTATCAAGTTTCATCAGCATTTAGAATAACTTTTTGCGCTGTTTAAGCAATTGCAGCCATTTCAAGTTGAATCGCAGTCAAAAAGCTTTCTAATATTTTTTGTTGGATGACAAACCTCTGTTCATCTGAATCCGTAACCCCTTTAGTGTCCTCATTCCAGAACTCTTTGTACTTTTGATCTACAGATGGTTTTAGAGTCAGATGATCTTGAGCATGGCGGTATACTTTAATACGATGCAATACAGCATGGAGTGTTGGATATGCACTTTTAATCTCATTCCAAAAATATGAGGCTTTTCCAATCGAATTTCCATAATTTTCGATTGATTCAACAAAGCATCTGTTACAAATATTAAAAAACGCCTCGAACTCTATTTCAGAAGAGATTGGGACAATACCAGCAAACTTCTCAGCTTCCGGAAATGAATTTTCTCCAAATAGCTTTTCCTTTCCTGCATCTCGAATAGCTGCTTCAAGCTGACGAATATCACGAAC
>CAOXUF010000162.1:0-4817 GCA_948560485.1 uncultured Eubacterium sp. | reverse complement strand
TTTCGCTTATCCTTATCTACTATTTTATACAAAGACCTCCTGTTTTCCTTTTTTGCTAATTCCATTGCCACATATCTACCTGCAACCGGCATTTTTACAAACGGTGTGCCATGCTCGTCTTTGGCAATCAATCCATAACTATATAAGTGCTTTGTGTATTCAACAAGCGATGCCAATTCTACAAAATCTGCTGTCTGACCTGACGCAAGCATTTCAAACATTTCATATTCATCGGGATAGAATTGCTGTATTTCTGACACAACATGTTTAAAATAATACGCCAATTCAATATCAATTTCCTCTTGGATTCCTTGAACATCTTTCACTTTGATGATTATCGGTCTATTCTGAGTACTATACTGTCGATTAATATAACTACATGCTAAACGCAATAACATTGGATGCCCGTTATATTGCTTATACAACAGATCAACTGCGGAAAATTCAAATTTAATTCCCATGCGGCGACCGAGAGTACGAATCATCATATGGGCATCCTCCTCAGAAAGACCCTGTAAGTATTCTGATTGCACTATACTAAAGAGTGGGTTTTGTATTCCGTTTATCGTATCGATCTCAGTAACACTAGGATTCACACCTGACAATATAAACACGAGATTACGATGAATACTTTGAACAGACCAAATCGTCTGCCAAAAATCGATAAACTCAGTATGCCAATGAGTATCCATAGGACTTTTAAATGATATATACTCAATTTCATCAAATATAATCACAATCTTTTTTCTTTTTTTTGACGCTTCATTCACAACATAACGAAAACTTTTTATAATATTCTTTTCGTCATATTCCCTTCTGATTTGAATTCCCAATCGTTTTGCTATGTTATTACAAATTTCTCCAAGTAGCTCATTCCAGTGAAGCATCCTATATGACCGAGACTTGCAATCATAAAAGAACACAAATCCAAGTTTCTGTTCTCGCACCAAACGATCAATTTTGAAAAGTAAGGAGGTTTTCCCTGTCTTCCTTACCCCAAAAACACCACGATTTTCACAGCGTTTTATTGCATCAATATATCTGGCAATAATTTGTTGACGACCAAAAAAAGATGTTTCATCCCTTAATGGCAGAGTATATCCAAACAAATCAACATCATAAAAATTTCTTCTCAACTGATTACGGATATACCAGCTATCGCTGGAGTTTACAATTAACTCACTATAGATAAAAGGTACCATCAATCGAGATTCTGTTTCAGAGAAGCTTGTAATTCCGGCAAGGCTGACAATATCAGGATCTTTAGTTACAATAAAACAGTTAAGAGTATCAACTCTATTTCTGAATGGAAATACATCAAACAGCATATTAGCTGCTTGAAGAGCCCTTGGCTGAATTGTATCATAAGGAGAATAAGCGAGTATTACTTCTTTATCAATACCAAATGCTTCACTTAAATACTGTTCTGGCTTCAAAAGATACGCAAAGAGAGTAGTGTTATTTAGACTTTTCTTCTCTGCATAAGTAATATCAAAACCACACAGAAAAGGTTTTAGCATATTTTCTTGATCAGGATATTGTAATAAGAAAGTCCCTTTAACATCACTTACTATTTTTCCCATATAATCCCCCTTATTTGGTCAAGTAATTTTTAGCAATTTTCGCTTTTACATTTCAAATGAATGAAAAATATTTCTCTATATTTTACACTGAAACAGTCAGTTTGAGTATACGAAGCAAATTGTTCTCGTTTTCCATATTACATGGTCTTATTTATTCCTTTCTATCTACGGTAATACATCTCCCATGTCGACCATAATCTTCGCCATGTGAGACCTACTTTCTTCACTTCTCCTACCCATATTCTGAATTTTAGTGTAGCTCTTTTGACACATATACCTTAACGATCCCACCAATTACTAAAATTATAACCGATATAACCTTAAAACACAATAAAAGAGCCTCAGATTTCTCCGAAGCTCTTCAAAAATCAGTATAAAATCCAATGCCTTAAAACTACATAGCCCCCATCTGCTTTGCGAAGTTTCAACCTCCCTATAGGCATCGAATATCTTCCAAAGGCCCATATTTCCTTACTTTTTTAACATTTATTCCCGATCTGTAAAAAACATCCGTCCTTTTTTCTACTCAACTATTGTGAGTAAGCCATCTCTGCTACATAATTCCGATTAAACTGCCATACTCAACCTTAGAACTGTCCTGTGACAGCCTATTCACAAGGAAATCACCGACTGCCTTAGCTTCCTTCTGTTTGATGTCATCCAATACATGGGTATAGGATACCGTTGTATTGTAATTCGCATGGCCCATGATTTCCTGTACTGTCCGGGGCGTCATGCCCTTTTCAAAGCATCTGGTGGCAAACGTGTGTCTCAATGCGTGCGGGTGAACTCGTTCAAATTTTTTAGGAATCTCTCCCTTGTACCGTGCCTCCCCCTGGAAAATCGCATTGATCTGTTCGGTGATATATCTCATATCGCTTTCAATGCTATACCTTCCTATGGGAGAACCCATTGAGGTAAAAAATACTAAATCACCAAATTCCTCCGGCTGCCTCCATCGTTCTCCCAGTTCCTGCCTGCGAACCTTTGTTTTTTGTTTCTGCCGCAGAAGAATTTCCCTGGTTTCTCCAAAAAATGGTATAGCCCGGACAGAATTATCTGTTTTCGGAGATGTCAGCTTCATCAGCTTTTTTCCATTTTCATACTGATAGGAAAGTGTCCTTTTCACATAGACAAACTTGTTGGTAAAATCAATGTCATTCCACTGAAGCCCCCCTATCTCTCCAATCCGCATACCGGTCAAAAGCATGAAATTATACATTTCCTCATACCAGCTATTGCTTTTACTGAGATAATTTAAAAATATCTCCTGCTCATCCACTGTCAGAACTCTGCGTTCCACAGCCTCACATTTTGGAATCACAACTCCCACAACCGGATTTATCCGCATCAATCCATTGGCAATCGCCGCCTCAACACAATTCTGAAATATCCCTGTTGCCTCCCGAACGGATTTTGATGTCCGGCCTGCCTCCAACATATCCGCAATAGCAGTCTGTACATGGATCTGCCGGATTTCTGTCAAAGGTTTTGTTCCCAGACGGGAACCATAGTAGTTGACAAACTTTCTCTTATACGATGGGGAACCGCCGTCTTTTAATGTAGGGGCCTTATACTTAGAGTACCATTCCTCAAACCATTCATTCAGCGTGATTTTGCTGCCATCAACTTCTGGCATCAAATTATCACGTTTTGCGGCATCTACAGCAGCAGCCAAGTCTTTTTTCAGCTGCGTTGCATTACATCCATACAAAGTGATTGGTTTTCCCTCTACCTGTGCCCTGGCTATGTACCTTCCATCCGGTCTTTGAGATAACCCCCTTCCTAGTTCCTTACCTTTTAAGTCTTTTCCCATAATCTGCCTTCCTTTCGTGCTTGTTTTTCCACTAAAAGATTTGTGCAAATTATTAAAAAACCACTTAAATGCCTCATTTATAACTGCCTTCCTCCAAACGGCAGAACATGAGTGTTGCAGGCCTTTTTTCGTTACCTTCACACTCTATGCTATCAAAACGATTTTTAAAATGTCAAGGGCATTTTTGAAATTTTTTAATATTCTGCCTTCAGTCAGAAAAACATTTACATTTTTAGCTGGAATTTGGCGTTTTTCTTTAACTCCACGTCCAGAAGCTCCCTATGTATCATCACACGTCTTCCTATACGCACTACAAATTTGCAGTCCGGTTTCCGCAAAATCTCACCAGCTTTTGTTTTTCCAATACCAAGATACTCACAAAATTCCTCAACTGATAATAATGGTTTGTCCATAAGTTCTCCTTTTCCACTATATTATATATTCAAATGAATATCTGATCCCTATTCTCCAAAGCAAATCTCTGTGCCATATTTTCCCGTCCCCGGCACCGGAGTTGTCCTGCCCATTTGCAAAACGGCTTAAACCAGGCCGGATCTTGCCATCACGGCTTCGCCTCCCCTCCTTCGGTGAGGGACAGTCCCCACAAGTCTCCGGCAGATTCTTTTCTTCGCACAGCTTTGAAGGCAAATCCGGTTAAGAATGTTATTGACATATTGACACATTCTGCCAGATACCTGCCAAAGCCATCAGGCCCTTGCCAGAGCCTATTTTGAGTGGATATTCATCGCGGCAGCGAAATCCCTGCCATAGCGTATCCCCCGCATGCTCAGAATCTGCCTGCGTTACAGAACAACTGAACCTATTCTGCTGTCAAGGTACATTGGCTTTTGGGCCTTTCATAAAATAAATAGGATTCTTATAAGACTTTTTTGGAATTTTTCTCAGATAATTTCAGATTCATTTACAATCAGAAGGCAGCTTTCGTATTTAAAAGCTGCCCCCCTGATAATACGCCTTGCCGTTCTACATAAGCTCAAACAGACTCATCTGCTGGGGCTTGTTCCTCTCCTCCTCCTGATACTTCTGATGTCGTCTCTCCAAAACCTCTATCTTCTCCTGCCCAAACCACTTCAAAGCATGGTGATAATCCAGGGAAAATGGCTCCAGGCTGTCCCAGCCATTTTGCACAATCTTCTGCTCCAGCCTTTTCTCCCGCTTTTCTTTCTGCTTCGCACGGTTCTGCTTTTTCAGCTCTTTATTCCTTTTTTCCTGATCCGAAGCATGGACAATGGTGATTCCCTCCCGGATATCCTGCAAGTCCTGAAGCAGATCCCGGCTCTCCCTGCGTTCGGCCCGGATATTTAAGACCTCCACTTTCCAGCCATAGACAAACATCTCACTATGGTACTTCATCTGCTCATGGCTGATAATCAGTTTTCTCCCATACCGCACAATGT
>CAOXUF010000161.1:1430-5632 GCA_948560485.1 uncultured Eubacterium sp. | reverse complement strand
TTCATCTCTATTAAACTAATATAACCCCTTCAAATCTTTTCTATTATCCTGTTCGTATAACCTACATTTATTTTACGTTTCTAATACCTCTTTATAAAACGCTTCCAGCCATTCTGCCTGTGCTTTAATATCAAATCCTGCTTCTACTATCTGCTGATATGTATCATATTTTTCAAAATGGTATGCTCTGTCTAGTGTGACATCAGCCCATTTGTCTACACTGTCCTCCAATGCCACAACATCTACATTTCCGGTAATGTCACACTGAATCGGAACCTTATCTGAAATAACACATGGCAAACCTGCCGCCTGTGCCTCCACCATCGTTACAGGAAGTCCTTCAAACAAGGATGGTAGAAGAAACACATCAAATGTCTGAACAACCTTGTCCACATCTTCACGTACACCAAGAAACTGCACACAATCCGTAAGGCCAAGACTCTCCACTTTATCACGTATCTGATTTTTTAGAGCATCATCAGCTTCTCCACCGCCTACCAGTAACAGCACTGTATTACTGTCTTTATCATGTACAGCCTTAAAAATATCTATTAAAAAACCATGGTTTTTCTGAGGAAAAAATCTTCCGACATGACCGATTACCTTTTTCCCCTGAATCCCCAATTCCTCACGCATAGAATCCTGAATCTGTTTGTTATAACGATATTTCATAGCATCTACCGCATTCTTCATCACAATCACTTCATTACGATTTTTTCTGCCATACAGCCAGTCACCTGCCTCCACGCCACAAGCAAACTTATGCGTGTTGTAATATTTTAGCATGAACCGAAAATAATATCTGACTATTAGTTTGGGATTAATCCCCAACGGTCTGTTATGAGAATGTGAAATTCTCACAGGTACTCCCATTTTTTTTTGCCACTTTTAATGGCAGATAACTTCTTTCCTCCAAATTACTGTGTATAATTTTGTATTCCGGATGTTCTGTTAAGAATTCCCTTACTTCTTTTTTATATTGTCTGAATTTTCCCGGATACATAGGGCACATATGATAAACTTTTCCGCCAAGACGCTCTATCTCATCTTCATATGCTGCTCTATAATCCCTATTTGTGAGAAAATCAAACTTTATAACCTCACGGTCAATCTTTCGCATATAGTTCATTATCATAGCTTCAGCACCGCCACGGTCCATTACCGTATCCAGTACAAGTACGTGTATTGGTTCCATATTATCCACCCTGCCTAAATTTAAATCCCTAACCTGTTCGTTCTTTTCCTGCCGACATTATTCGTTCAATGCCGCCATAATTTTATCGATAGTATTCTATATGATTTTTATATATTAATCAAGTTTTGTCTAAAAAATAATTCTGTACTTTTTAACTGACAATACTTCCGTCTGCCACATTTTCTCTTACTACTACTCCGGCACCAATAGTACAGTTATCCCCAATATGCACACCTTTGCATATCACCACATTTGTCCCTATCCAACAGTGTTTGCCAATAACAGTCTCGGCCACACTATATCCCTGTTCTTTAATCGACTCACTTTCATCCCTGAATCTGTGATTATGATCATATACATGACTATTAGAGCCAAATATCGTACCTTCCCCAATGCATACACGTTCTAATGCATTCAGAGAACAGCCATTATTAAAAAAGCAGTTCTTACCTATCTCAATTTTGCCTTTGCCTTCAATAGCAATATGAAAATCATGTCTCCACGTAGTTCCCTTGCCAATCTGAAGTTTTCTGCCAAATACAATTTTATATACTATCTTTTTTATCATTGCCTTTATATGGCACCAAATCTTAATCATCTTCATTTTAAATACCTTTATCTCCCAGCGAATCTTATTCACATGTTACTTTCTATCCTTTAAACGGCTATTTAACTGCTCAATGTAAAGTTCCTCATACTTCTCTACCAGCCAGCCACTATTAAAATGATTAATTATAGCATTATAAGCATGGTCCACAATTCTCTGCTCTATTCCCTCTCGCTCCAGTCTTCCTATTACCTCTACAAACTCTTCTAAATTATTGCAGACGTATCCTGAATGATTGTTGCGAATAACATCACGGTTTCCTACTACATTACTTACAACACATAGTTTTTTCATATACATCGCTTCAAGTAATGATATAGGAAGTCCTTCATATCTCGATGCAAGAATAAACACATCATAACTTTTTGCATTGCTTAGTGCCTGACCGTTTTCTAACCATCCGGTTACTTTAATGTTCGAGCTGGTCAACTTATCCCTTCTCTCACCATCTCCTATCCAGACAAACTGAATATGAGGAAGTCTTTTTGCAATCTCATTAAACAAGGTTGGATTTTTTTGAAAATCAGCTCTTCCAACTGTATAAACTGTAAACTTGTGATTTTCTTCCCTCTCAACTTCTTCTGCAGAATCAATTAATTTTTGAATCTTATTAATATTAATTCCATTACTTATAAAAGTAGATTTTTTAGCAATCTTACTGCCCTGCTCCCATTCACTTTCTCCACATGCCACAGTGATGCAATTTCGTTTTCCACATATTTTCTCAATAACTTTATAAACCTTTCTTTTTAATCCGGAAATATCCTGCATCAAAAAGCTGTAACCATGAGGCGTAAAGAACATTGTATATTTTCTGCCACTAAAGACCATACGTCCGATAGCTCCCGCCTTCGATGAATGCAAATGAATAATATCCGGCTTCACATCCTTTACAATTTTTTTCAATTCAATGCAGGCTCTTAAATCTTTGACCGGATTTAAACCTCTTGTAAAGTTTTCTACTTGCACCAAAGATACACGTTCGTCAAAATAACTCTCATAATTCTCTGGTGTTTCACTCCTAATTCCAAGCGCAATGGTTACATCAAAGTCTTCACACATTCCATTTGCCAGTTCTACTAAATATGTAAAAACACCACCACCCATAGCTTCCACAACATGTAAAATCTTTCTCTTTTCTTTCATTTGTATACCCCATCAATCCTGTTTATTATACTAAAATTTAAATGTGTCTTTTAATCCCTTCATCAATTTATCCTTATCACTCAATTTAAGAAGTGTTCCATCTTCCATTGCATATCCATCCGGTGATGCATTCCCCTGATATTCACCTGCAACACCAGGCCACTCAATTCCTAAATCAGGATCATTCCATGCAATACCACCTTCATCTCCCGGATGATAAAAATCCGTTACCTTATAGCAAAACTCAGCTTCATCGGACAATACTAAAAATCCGTGAGCAAAACCTGCCGGAACATAAAACTGCTTTTTATTTTCCTCTGACAAACGAATTCCAAACCACTCCCCATATGTTTCAGAATCTCTTCTCAAATCTACTGCCACATCGAAAACTTCCCCTTTTATTACTCTGACAAGCTTTGCCTGTGGAAATTCTTTCTGGTAATGTAGTCCTCTCAGTACTCCTTTTGTACTCATAGATTGATTATCTTGAACGAATTCTACATCAATCCCTGCTTCTTTCATATCATTCTGATTATAGGTTTCCATAAAATATCCTCTGTCATCCCCATGAACTGTTGGCTCTATAACAACCAAATCCTTTATATTCGTTTTTGTTACTTTAATCTGTCCCATAATCTTTATCTCTCCTTCATATGTTTATCAATTACTATTCCATTATTTCTCGAATATATCTTGCAACCGCATCCTGCCATGTTGGCAATGGTTCAAATCCTTTTTCTTTCAATTTGCCCTTTTCCATTCTACTGTTAGATGGTCGCTTTGCCTTGGACGGATACTGTTCACTTCCTACGGGAATTATTTCTACATGGTTATATTTATCATCTATCTTACCAGCCTGTTTCATAATTTCTACTGTAAAATCATACCAACTGATAAATTCTCCCTCATTTGCTGCATGATAAATACCATATTTATCGCTTTCTGCCATATCAACAAGCAATCGTGCCAAATCATAAGTATATGTCGGACTTCCAACCTGATCATTTACAACTGTTATTTTATCATGTGTTTTTCCTAAATTTAACATTGTCTTTACGAAATTTTTTCCATTCTTTCCAAAAACCCATGAGATTCTTACGATAAAATATTTCTCCATTATTTTCTGAATAGCAATCTCCGCCTCAGCCTTTGACTGACCATAAACATTTAATGGATTCCTTTCATCTTCTGTTTTCCAAGGTTCTTGACCCTGTCCGTCAAATACATAATCGGTACTTAAAAATAACAGTTTTG
>CAOXUF010000161.1:0-1420 GCA_948560485.1 uncultured Eubacterium sp. | reverse complement strand
CTGTTGCAATATATTCTGTTCCCGTTTTGTTTACCGCAAAAACCTTCGAAATATTCTCCTCATCCTCTGCAGCATCCACTGCAGTCCATGCCGCACAATGAACGACTACTTCTGGAGACTCCTTGCTGAATAATCTGTTTACAGACTCCTCATCTGTAATATCCATTTCTTCAATATCTACACCGATGGCTTCATATCCTCGTTTTTCTAATTCTTTAACTACATCAAAACCTAATTGTCCTTTTACACCTGTTACTAAAATCTTCATTATTACTCCTACTATTTTATAAAAGGGAGAACGAAATAATCTTTGTCTCCCCTTTAGTTGTCTATTATTTTTCTAAGCTCTGTCTTTATCTACATACATTTTTTCAAAATAATTCTGATACTCGCCGCTTATAATATTCTCCCACCAGTCTTTATGGTTTAAATACCAGTCAATTGTCATCTTAATGCCGTCCTCAAACTTCGTTTCCGGAAGCCATCCTAAATCATTATGAATCTTTGTAGGATCAATGGCATATCTCATGTCATGACCCGGTCTGTCTGTCACAAAAGTGATCAGGCTTTCCGGTTTTCCTAACTGCTGTAGGACTGTCTTTACCACTTCCAGATTCGATTTCTCGTTATGTCCTCCTACATTGTAAACCTCGCCTACCTTTCCCTCACGCATTACTAGATCTATAGCAATACAATGGTCTTTTACATATAACCAGTCTCTTACATTCTCTCCCTTTCCATATACCGGAAGACTTTCATCTGCTAAAGCTCTGGCAATAATCAATGGTATTAGTTTCTCCGGGAAATGATACGGACCGTAATTATTACTGCATCTTGTAATTGTAACCGGCAGACCATATGTTCTGTAATATGCCATTACTAACAAATCTGCTCCCGCCTTTGATGATGAATATGGTGATGATGTATGAATTGGTGTATCTTCCGTAAAGAATAAATCAGGTCTGTCTAAAGGCAGATCACCATAGACTTCATCCGTTGATACCTGATGGTATCTCTTAATTCCATACTTTCTACATGCATCCATTAATACCTGAGTTCCCATTATATTTGTTTTCAGAAATATGCCCGGGTCCTCTATAGAACGATCCACATGAGATTCTGCAGCAAAGTTTACTACAATATCCGGCTTCTCCTCTTCAAACAAATTCTCCACAAATTCCTTATCTGCAATATCTCCCTTTACAAATCTAAAATTAGGATTTTTCATTGCATCTTCTAATGTTGCAAGATTCCCTGCATATGTTAACTTATCCAGACAGATAATTTTGTCCTCTGGATGTTTTTCCAATTCTAAATAAACAAAATTACTCCCGATAAAACCGGCTCCGCCTGTCACAACAATATTCATAATAAATCATTTCTCCTTTTCTATAATTTAATAACTTTAATAATATATTAT
>CAOXUF010000160.1:4880-5641 GCA_948560485.1 uncultured Eubacterium sp. | reverse complement strand
TTCTTAATTTTAGTTTAATTTGTGACATCTTAAAATTTTATAAAAGTTATTCTGTTTTTATAAAAGATTTATAAATATATTCTTTTTGTTTTATAAAATACAGTTTTTATCCGTATTAATACGGTTAGTACAGATAAAAATATACAACTTTTTAATGCGGGTGTCAATATCCGCCATACAAAGTATCTCATAGAAATCTTTCGGTATTCTTTCAATTGAGCAATAAAATATAACAGTTTTGTAAGAATGTCAGGAATATAAAAATCCCAATGTAATAAATATATTACACTGGAATTTTTTTTGCATAATATACGGTTGTTACTACCGTTCAAACGTCTGCAACAAGTCCAACATTTCTTCGTAGCCTACTTTTGAAATCATTTTATAATCCCTATCACGCAAATTATTCTCCACTTCATTCTGTATTGCTTTTTCCGCAATGGCAATTACTACCAAGCCGCCCTTCCTCTCCTTATCTGCCTTATCTATTTCTTGTACCCTTATGCCACAGATTTGTTTTGCAGCACATGAGATGTCTGTAACTGCTATTGTTATCTTTTCTTTTTTATATCCGCATTGTAATAGCAAAAAGTTTACAAATGTTGTCGCCATTTTTCCGGCACCATATACCATTAATTTTTCCCAACGATAAATTGAACTTTTTAATTCTTCCCCTGCTTTGTCCAATTCCAGCTTTAAATTTGGCATTATTTCTTTCTTCAACGTTTCACATAACTGTTTATATGCATCAACAGATTTCA
>CAOXUF010000160.1:4553-4870 GCA_948560485.1 uncultured Eubacterium sp. | reverse complement strand
CAAATATCTGCTGCCATATGACTAAAACTACTTTGGTACATTTTCCAAAGATTTCTATCCATTAAAAAATCACGTAAAGCATACAACGCCTGCACAAATACCGCAGGCGTCTCATGAGCGCTTCCCTGAAGGCTTTTCATGTTATTACGCCGATAATAGATTAGTTTTTTATTCAATATTCCGATCCGTTTTGCACAAGAAAGTGCTGAATATGTAAAATACAAATCATTTGTTCTCTTAATATTTTGAAATCGCAAGTTATTTTGAGTAACATAAGCTTTTAAAAACAGCTTATTCCATGATGCCGGAACCGTAAA
>CAOXUF010000160.1:0-4543 GCA_948560485.1 uncultured Eubacterium sp. | reverse complement strand
ACATCATCATACATATAAGCATCAAATACTACAATTTCAGCGCACTCTTTCTCCGCTTTATCCACTATACATTCCAACATATCCCCACAGAAAAAATCATCCGCATCTAAAAATAAAAGGTATTTTCCTTTTGCTCTTTCCATTCCGATATTTCTCGCAGCTCCTGCAAACTGATTCTCCTGTGTAATAACTGTTATTCTGTCGTCACGTTCTGCATATTCCTTTAATACCTCATATGACTGATCCTGCGAACCATCATCGACACATATAATTTCAAAATATGGATATGTCTGTCTCAATAGACTGTCTATACACGCCTTTATATATTGTTGTGCATTATAAACAGGAATAATAATTGAAACTACTACCATTTTTCTCTTTATGACTCCTTCTTCTATAACATCATTCCCAAATTCCATTTATATGCAAATCCAATCTTTGGGAATAATACGCTCCCTCCAATGCTTTGGACAAATCACTATCTTATCTTTATTAGAATTTAAATACGCAGCCCAATAACTAAATGTACTATTTGCAATGATATTATGTTTGCAATGCTTCATAATCGTTAATTCCTCATAATCTTCATATCCTATCCCACTAACATAAATTTTATCATTTGGTATCCGAATATGTTCCTTTACCCACTCAATATCATCTGAGAATATTAAAAATATAGGGGATTCTACCTTACTTCCAATCATCTGAACTGCCTTTTCATAGTATTCAGAACCGCTGATATCACGATTAATTTCTAAAAAATCTCCTCTGCGTACATGCAAAGAAATCGTATTTCTATTATATAAAGCATCGCGCAATTCTGGCAATAATTTCATTTTATCCTTTAAGGAAAAATCATGTTGTAGAATATGTTTTATATCATCATAATATTTTAATGCAAAAAAATATCCCTGATAATATGTGGGAAACAGCAACTCGACTTTTGACAACATTCCATCATAGTTGACTTCTTCATGTCGATACCTCCAAATCCATTTATCCTGCATCGAAAGACTATAAATAAGCTGTTGCATACAATTAGACTGTATTAAATATTCCCAGTGCGAAAGCATTTTTAGATCTGCTATCTGAAGTGATACATTAAAATGAGATAATCCATATTTTCTATGTCCTAACTTTTTTCTAAATTGAACATGATTTCCTTTTTTTACCAAATCCTCATTATTAATAAACCGAATATCAAGATATGTCCTTTGCCTTGACAATATACTTATTTTTCTCGCATAAGCATATTGAAACATCTGGTTTCCTAATCCATCCGATATTCTAACAATGTTCATATTCTTTCGTTCCTTTACAAACTTATATTTTCTGCCATTCTATTTCTAAAACAACTTACAATTCATATAAAATATCTTCTAACGATAATATCGGGCAATCTATTTTAAGTGAGAGTTTTTCCTCAATTTCCTCAAAAAATGTAATTGCCGTCACTACAACAGCATCCACTGACTCCAAATCATTGTCTGCTGACACAATATCAATATCTGCCCCTGAATAAACGAAATCTGCTTTTTGATCAATCCCATAAACAACAGTTATGTTTGTATCTTTCAATTCATTTATCAGCGTTTTTCCGGCATAGCTCATGCCATATATCGCAATCCTTTCATATCCGTTTTTTTCAAAATATACAGCCAGGCTTTTTCCTTCCTGTTTTATCTTTACCCACTGATTCATCATTAGATAAAGCGCCAAATGTTTATCCGACTTACTTTGGCTCTTACTGACCGTTTCTCCAATAGCCTTTCCCACAGCGCCTGCTCCAAGCGCCGCTCCTATTAATGCTGATACAATTGAAATTATTCCTTTTTTCATTCAAAATCCTCCCAAACATGATTTTCCAAAATGAAACACATTCCTTACTAAGGTTCTATAGTTTCTCTATAATTTTTTCAAGCCTTTTGCAGAACTTTTTCTTCGTCCATCTATTAACCCTCTCGTAGCCTTTTTTTATCATTTGTTGCCTTAATTTTTCATCACACCACATTTTCCTGATGCACTCCGCTATTTCCTTTGGTGAGTCAGGATTAAACAAAAGTCCCGCATCTCCTACCTGCTCAGGCATTGCATACTTATCAGACACTGCAACGGGACATCCTAAAGCCATCGCTTCAAGCGGCGGTATGTTGGTTGGCCCGAAATATGACGGCATAATCATTCCAACCGCATGTCTATATAAATATGTTATATTTTCATCGCTTACAAACCCTTTAATTGTAACATTCTTACCCAATTCATGTTCCGATATATATGTTTGAATTTTTCTTCCATTATTTTTTTCCGAGCCAACTAACACCAAATGAATATTTGGTATAACATCCTTGAGAAGCGCAACCGCCTCAAGTAAATGAATATGGTTTTTATGTTCCCAAAATTGAGCAGGATAAAACACATATTTCGAAGGAACATCCACAAATGCTTCTTCACACCTCGCAATATGCTTTGATACTACAAATGGCAAGCTTACAATATGCGGCAATCCTCTTGTCATATAGTTCGAATAAGACTCCCGGAACTGTTCTTTTCCCAATTTAGAGTCTGTCAACACACACCATGCATATTTCGCTTTCGAGCCAAAAATCAATTCCTTTTTTTATATTCACTTTTCACTTCTGGAAACTGTCCCTCATAGCGGTGCATCAAATCATGCACCGGCACAATAACCTTTGTATTCAGATTAGGAATGAACATCCCTTGTGTTGTACATAATACTGCCTCTACTTTCTCTTTCCGAAGTGTCTTTCCGATCTCACTCATAAATGTGCAATATATCCTTGAAAGCAACGAATGCTTAATATGATACTGCTGTTCCCTCTCACACAAAGAAAGCCATGATGTATCCAAAACGTGTATTTTATTCTCTCTACACCATTTTCGCCAATATCTGCTACAACATATTGCATTCACATCCAAATCAATGTCTGCCATTTCCAACAAGCATTCCATCAGCATTAATGCATACTGATGCTGTCCTCCCCATTCTGGATCCGTTTCCAACACAACAACAATTTTTTTCCCCATACAATCACCTGTCTAAATGGCTGTCGCTATGAAATAGCTTGTCCACGAATCATATCCAGTTTGACCAAGTGTTGCACAGTCCAAATTGTCAATCAAGTCAAATCCGGATTCTTTCAAATAAAATTCCAGTTCTGGTCTGAAAAAATATCTCATATTATGTACTTCATTTATTGCCTTTGCAGTGTTTGATTTTGTATCAACAACCAAGACATCATAAGAAACTTCTACAACATTCGTTTTGTCATGCATAGTCGGTTTGGCTACTCGTATGAGTTTATATTTATCATCCTGAACTTCCTTTACGCGAACCGCTGGTTTGTCACTCAAAACCCCTGGGCCATACCAAACATCAAATAAAAACACGCCTCCTTTATTCAATGCTTTTCTTGCAGAACAAAATGCATCCAGTATTTCCTCATTTGTATTTTGATAACTCATAACATGAAACAAGGAAATCACCGCATCAAATTTCCTCTCCGCTCTATAACTACGGATATCAGAAACCGAAAATGAAATATTCCCTGCTTGTTTTTTATTATTCTTTTTTGCAATCTCTATCATTATTGGACTTATATCAATACCTGTACATGAGTATCCCATACGCGCCAATTCTATGTCATGCATCCCTGTACCGCATCCAAAATTAATGACCTGTTTAACATTGCTTCCATATTTTCTTAACAATATATCAACTTGTTTTGCTTCCCTTACATAATCTTTATCTCTGTAAAAAGCATTATAATAATATGCGTAATCATGAAATACTTCCATATCCATTTTCCTCATTCTTCCTGTCTTCTGTTATACATACCTAATCTGCGTTTCCTCGATACCGGCAAATCGTTTTTTATCCTGTTCTCCCGCATACGGTCCCTGCTTCACCTCTATCATCTCAACTTCTTCTAATACCCTAAAACCATGTCCTCCTGAAACAAGCAATATAATATCTCCCGCATACAGATTTCTGCTTTCCAAATAATCTTCATACTCATCATAAAAATCAACTCTTAAAGCTCCCTTTTTTATGAGCAAAACTTCTTGGGTCATCACTACATTTCTGTGAACCAAATTATGTACATGCGCATCAATTACTTTTCCCGTCGGGTGATGCATATATGCTACCTGTTGCGAGTATTCGTTTGGTGTAATAAAATCCACGCCCTCGCATACATAATTGTTACGAATAATCATAGCCAATAACTTATTTTTTTTCTTTACTTCTTCAATTTGTCCCACTTTATTTTCTCCCTTATATTACATCAGTTTCTTTCAAAAACATAAAATCTGGCATCCGCTTTATCATCTGTAAAGTACGCATATTCTAAAACACTTGCAGCATTCTTTTCTACTAATTTATATTCAGGAGAAAAGCAGCTATTAATCCAAGACTCGCTAAAAATTGTTATTGGCAAACTGGCTTGATATATTTCTTCTTTTGATACAACTTGTCTGCATATCCGCATTCTATTGCTAGATCGGAAGAGCACACGTCTGAACT
>CAOXUF010000159.1 GCA_948560485.1 uncultured Eubacterium sp. | reverse complement strand
GTTTTACCTTCTTCTCATCTAAATGCGCGGCTCCCAGCAGCCTGTCCACATTTTGCCTTCCCCAGGAAACATGAACCACATCCTTCCCAATTCCCCAAAAATTTTTATAAGCCCCCTCCCTCTGTTCATCCTTAGGATAAACAATGTTTTCCCATTGCAAATCAATTACTTTTTCAAACTTTACAAATTGTTTGCTGTGCCAAAAAAGCGTGTAATTATCGTAACATGCCATTGTGCACAAAACTTTTGCATGATAAATCGGTCTATCGGCTTCTGCGTTTACCGCATCATCCACATAAGCAATCTTTGTACGATATCCTCTTCTGTCAAGTTCGTATTTCATCAAACAAAGATTTTCAAGCTCTCTTACCTTATGTTCATATATAAATAAAAAGTCTAATTCCATCATCTGTCTTTTACCCTGCTACCCCAATCATCTTCTTTACTGCCCAATAAACTGAATATGTCCGAACCCACTTTTCTTTGTAATACCGCAAAATTAACTTGCCTTCCGGTAATTTTAAATCCCGAAGTTGTTTTTTAATTTTCACATAAACTTTGACCCCCTGGCATATATCAGCAGGTTTCCATATTTTCTGATGTTTATAAAAGAAATGATGTAAAAAGAAAATATCCTTATCTGATAAAACAAAACCTCTTTTTTCCCACGCATGCTTCAAAAGATTCCTGATTTCATTGTTATACGAAGTCCTGTCTTGATTCACAATGTCCATTGCTTTCGACCCATGATTTACCCTGTAGTAAAAAAAACATTCATCTATATTGGCAAATCTGGCATATGGCATCATATCAATCCACAACCGATAGTCTTCTGATGCCGCATTTTTTTCATCAAGCCTGACACCATATTTCTCTATAACCTCTCTTCGAAACAGCGCTGCGCCGGCACAGGCTATACAATTTCCAAATAACATATGAGCCCTAATCTGTTCATCACTTTTTCGTTCTGGAAACACCATATTTTCATCCACATTGCCTTGTGCATCCATATAGCGATAACCGCCACTCACAAGAGTTACCTCTTCATGTTCCTTCAAATACCTGACCTGTTTTTCCATTTTATCCGGCAACATAATATCATCACCATCAAAAAAGCCAACATAATCTCCTGATGCAAGCTCAAGTCCTCTATTCCTACAGTACGCCAGCCTTTTATTTTCCAGGTTACACTGATAGATAATACGCTTGTCAGAATATTTTTTTACTATCCGATCACTCCCATCAGTAGATCCATCATTAATAATAATCAATTCAAAATTATGATATGTTTGCGCAAGCACACTGTCAATTGCTTTTTTCAGATATCGTTCTTCATTAAAAAAGCACAAGATGATAGACACCTTTTTATCTTCTATCATATGATTCTCCTGATCATTCATAATACATAAACACATCTTCTGCGGTCTGCGCCCTCTTAATGAGCTCCGGCCCTCCATCCCCGCTAAGCTCTATAACGGGTATGTCTGGCAAGATAAAAGGAGGCTTCATCACCAAACTGTAAGAACCCACATTACTAAGAATTACAAAGTCTTCTTTGGCTAATTCCCCACTGTAATTTTGGTATAAGTAGTCTGACTCAATACAAGTGTAGCCTGCCATGTCCAAATCACTATATATCGTCCGCATACCTTCTTTTCCTGAATGATATACCGAAATACTCCTGTTAAGCCCTTTGATAGAAGGGTTAATTTGATAAGAACTCCCTGCCAGGCTTGCTATCCATTTATTACGTACCTTTTTAATTTCTATGACTCGCATAACATATTTCATGGCATTCGCAACTAATGCACTACCCGGCTCAATAATTAAAGTAGGCCGACAGGATCCATCAGAAAAATACTTATTCATGCCGCCCGCCACCACCGATGCATATTCAGCAAATGCAGGCGGATCAAATGTCATCTGATTTGCCATCTGTTCGTCCATCTTTCCCATATAACCGCCGCCCAGACTGATATATTCCCATACATATCCTGGGAATTTCGCTATAACCTTAGCCATAAATTCCATTCTTTTCACATAAGTATCGAGTGTCCGAAATGGAATATGGCAATGCAGCCCCACCACTTTTACATTTGTTATCTGATTTAAAAGATATACAGCCCTTTCCAATTCCCCGGATGCCATATTTATCCCGAATCTGGATGGCGTCTCCTGTCCAATATCCACATTACAGCGGACTCCTATGCAAAATGCACGGTCAGGATACTGGCCGGCAATCTCCTTGATCATTTCTATCTCGTATTCTGCATCTATATTCAAATGACCACCTTGCAGCAAAAATTCTTCAACAACTTCTTTCTTTTTATAGGGACCATTGTAGTAAATATCCGTTCCCAGAACACCAATTTTCTTGGCAAGCCACAACTCCATCTCCGAAACCACTTCTGCTGCCCCGCCCATATCTTTAACGGCTTTGCATAACTTAGGCATATAATTTGTTTTGTACGAATATGCTATGCGGGTATTCGGATATATTT
Organism: uncultured Eubacterium sp.; assembly: GCA_948560485.1. Next base: position 3,142 of record CAOXUF010000159.1, on the reverse strand, counting down.
TGCAGAAAGCCGCCAATAGCTCTTCGTAATTCTTTCGAAACACACTACTGTCTACCAGATAAAAGGCATCTCCGTATTTTGTTGACAATTTTTCCAGAATTTCATAGTTTAGTTCCATGTCAGTTCCTCTTACTGTTTATTACCTTCAGAATACTCTCTACTTCCTTTATCACTGTCTGCCTGTTATTTTCAAAAAATTCCGGTGTTTCATGCTCCAGCCGCTGTTCGTATTCGCGAATTTCCCCCAATCCGTATTTAAAAGTTCTTTCCACTTCTTTCAAATCATTTGCAATCCATGAATCATAAAAGCTCCTTGACAAAATCGCCATAACAGAGCCCAGCCTATAGTGCTCCGCAATAATATGCCTTGCCGGAAGCATACCTTCATCCAGTTTCGCAATCCCTCCAAACCCATAAGGAATACCCTTACTCCTAATCTTTCTGCATATTTCTTCTACCTTGCCGTTTGCCAGGAGTTCAAACATAAATTTTTGATGATATTGGAGGTGCAGGTCGTTCAATCCTATATGAACCTCATCTATCCCTGGGATGTCCAATATTTCATCTATCCTTTGTTCAGCTCCAATTGTTTCCAACAGCAGGCAAGTTCTCGCCCTGCCTCCCACCATTTTTATAAAATTACCCACTTCATCAACTGTTGAAAAGAAAGGAAGCATGATAATATCCGCACCATATGCTATTACCCGTTCAATTTCATTCTGTGACCCATGATGTATTGGATTCACCCGGACCTGTAACTTTGCCTTTCCCACAATACTATTTCTTATCTTACGAACATCTTCCACGGAATGCATTGACTGAACAGTATCCATACCGCCTTGCCGCTCTTTTTTTCCAATCTGCTCTAAATCTACCCATATCCTGTCCACTGAATATTTCTCAGCAATTTTGGCCACTTCCGGATTATTTGTAATATACATCATCTGCAATGACATATTATATCCCTCCACCATAAATGGGCGTAATCCACTCCCGATATTTTATATTTTTACCAGTTACAATTTCTATATATTTTTTGTGAATTTCAATCGTATGTTTTCCTGGCTCCCTTTCTTTTATCCTAAATCCGTCTATCTCTGAAATCGGACTGATTTCAACTGCTGACCCACAGAAGAACGCTTCGTCACATGAATACAATTCACTTCTGACAATATGGCGCTCTGTCACCTTCAAATTTAGTTCTTGCCTTGCTATATTTAAAACAGTATCTCTAGTAATACTCTCTAAAATAGAATCCGTCAGCATTGGCGTAATAATCTCGTCATTTTTAATCATAAAAAAGCAAGAACCTGTTCCTTCCGCCACATACCCATAACGATTTAAAAACAACGCCGAATCGTAACCTCTATCTTCTGCTTCTAATTTTGCAAGTCTGCTATTAATGTAATTTGCACCAACCTTTACCCTTGGAGACATATCTCTTTCACTAATCCTTTCCCAGGAACTTACGCAAGTCCGCTCTGTAAAAGATAATGGCACTTCCTTTCTTCTTTTAGCAATTGGTGCAATGAACATCCCCACTGGCTCTGTTGAAAACCAACTTCCAAACCCATCTACAAATACCGTCTGCCTTACAGCAATATCCTCCTGATACCGATTAGCCCTGACAATTTCTTTCATTGTTTCTTCCAACTCATACTCACTATAAGGGCTTTTTATACCAAACAACCGCATGGACTGCATGAGCCTTGCATAATGTTCTTTTAGACGGAATGCATACAATTGTTTTTCTTCTTCATTCCAATAACAGCGGATTCCTTCGAAGACATTCGCCCCAAACTGTGCAGTAGGTGAAAGCACATTAATCCTTGCCTCATCTAACGGCAATACTTTCCCATTCAACCATATCATTCTATCATTTGCTTTATTCGTCTGCATATAAGCTCCTCCACTCCCCTCGTACAGAATCCCAAGATATTTCACTACGAATTATCTGTCGTCCCCATTCCGAAATACTTTCCCCGTATACATCCACATTTTCAAAACATCGTCTTATGCTATCAGAAAGATTATCAAAATCTTCATATACATAATACCTTGCTTTAGCCTGATCAAGTATTCCATAATGACCCGCAAGCCATTCAGGGCATATAAATTCAGCTCCGCCATATACATATTCCAAAGGACTTTCCGAACGTGCATCTGTCTTTTGCCCATATAAAAACAGATCACAAGTTCTTCGAAACATTGCCAATTCCTCCCCTTGCATATACTTTTCAACAAAACAATAATCTACTTTCGCCGCTTTCATTTGGTCAGACAACTGCTGTTTGTACTGTTCAAAATCACTGTCATGCTTATATGACATGCCAAAAACAAGCTTCAATCTGGATCGCTCTTCTATTGGCAGGCACAGTATACCTTCAATAAGCTTTAAATGCTGTTGTACTCTGGCCGCATTATAACCTATATGCACGATTACTTTATCAGCTGGCAGTTGGAAATAATCTTTACATTCTTTTTTCGTATACTTTGCTATCACTTTATCCAACTCATCTATCAAACTGTTCCCAAAATCAATTACCCGGATTTTTTTCTCATATTTATTCCCATATAATAACTGAAAGTATTTATGCTGTTCAGGTATCATGAGAACAATTCTTGACGCCTGATTTAAGAACAAGCGAAGAATCTGTCTGTTCACAAAAGAAAGGGTATATAGATCGCTGCCCCAAAATGTCAGAATTCGTTTCCCTGCGCTTGTCCAAAATGGAAAAAAATATAATAAATGCAATGCTTCCACATAATGTACATGAAACACATCAATCTCTTTTACAAACCCGATTTCCTGCCATAACTTTTTCCAAATCTGCGGTAATCGAAATATGGAACCGGGCTGGCATCGTATCCCTTTCAAAAAAAGGTCAGGCCACTTTACTTCTTTTATATTTTCCGCTGCATAATCCTGTTGATACTCCTTCGAAAATGCCTGTGTGAGAATAACCGTATTAGCATGCTCCATGCCAAGAACATTTAAACAAAAATCTCTGGTAAAAATTGAATCCGTTTTTCCCAACAATAAAATATTCATAACCGACTTCCCCACAAGCCCATATTAATCTTCCCTGTTACCCATATACTATAATATGTCTAATCATTTGCACAAAATTTAGAACAGTTC
>CAOXUF010000158.1 GCA_948560485.1 uncultured Eubacterium sp. | reverse complement strand
ATATAGGATACCACATCTTTCGGGTTCATTCCCTTAAACTCATCAACCGTCTTTACCAGGATATGCGCCAGAATGATTTTATTTCCTAACACACGTTTTGCCTTATCATCATATTGTGCGTCCTGGTCTGCTGCGCTGACCGCATTTTTAATTTCAGTGTCTATTGACATATCCACAGCCATAACCTCCTTTTGCTCACTTGCAGGAAATGTAAAAGCCATTCCCCAAAGGTATATGACCTCTGAATCATTATACCTTGAAATTCCCGCTAAATCAATCGGAACTTTTTAGATGGCATGTCAGAAACAGTTGGAATCTCAAATATTATAAAATCGTTATAGCGTTTCCTCCTTCCCCTTCGCTTTTTCAATACTCAGTTTGTCTGTTCCAGACATCTTCGCCTTGAACGCTTCCAATTTCTCTCTCAACGATGTCCGCTGCACAGGCTTGTCAGCCATTGTCGCCTGCATAGTAACTGGATTTTTTTCACCTACTCTGTTTTGTTCATTTTGGACATTTTCTGCACATATATCTAATTTTTTTCTTCCGTTTTTTTGTTCATAATTTTCTTTATACACTCCTTGTTATGTTCCTTTCCCATTATTTGTTTTCTATTTTTACTTCAAAAAAGGACTATCACGTTCATAGTGATAATCCCAACTGGATAGTTTTATAGAAACCTCTTTGCTAACCTTTAACACCTACTAAAATTAAATTTAGCTGTACGAAAATTACTGTGTTTAAAACTTTAAAATACAAAAAGGCAGTCACAAACTCTTTTGCTACAGTTTATAACCGCCTTGTATAAAAATAAACTTTAATTATTCCTAATCCTTTTGATTAATTTCCCATGCACTCAAGCCGTCAAAACGAAAACCAATCTTCACTTTTACAGGTTGATTAATTTCTTGATTTTTTTTCAGTTCCGCATGCATTGGAACAAAAAATGCGCGTAATTTTGGATTCATATCCAACGTAAGGTATCCGCTTTGAACATTCTCTGCATCTATAACCGTTGCATCAAACCAACGTGCATTTTCTCTGTCAAACTCCAATGGAAGAATATTTCTCCCTACAATTAATTCATTAGTAAAATAGAAATGTGTTGCACTCTGATTCTTTCTATTCCCTGCTAACCTCCTGCTAATTTGCAGACAATCATACATAGCATCTATCATTTTTTCATCTTCCGTCTGCACATACTTGCAGAAATATAGAATAGAACACAAAAAATTGGCTGTAGCATTTAAATCTTTATTTGGTAATGTTTCCAAAATTCCAAGCATCTTATTATAAGTTACATTCGTCGACTGTTTTAATCGTATGTATGCATTAAACCATTTCCATAAAATTCCCTCCGTTTCATACATCTCTATTTTAAGCAAATTCTCAGAACAGTCTATAATCTGCCTTAATTGCTGCTGACTTTTTTGTTTCCAAGCACTTTTCTCAGAAATACATATCCCCAAATATGCAATCTGATAATCATAATCGCTTGGATATTCTCTAATTTTCATTTCCAGCTCATCAGAAGTCCATTTAAACCGAAATAGATAACTCCTAGTGTTATTATAAAAACTATTACTCCTAATTAAACTGTATCTAAGTTCTGTATCAATATCATATAAAATGGCATTGGATACTAATTTTTTACTCCACCTGTTTAGTTCTTTATCCTGTTCCAAAAATTCCTTTTCATTACTAGCAAACCCCAATCTTTTTGCTAATTGATGTACAAAGGTAGTAGTTATCTGCACAATTGATGTATATGGATATACTAAGTCTGATATGTTGTTTCCTTTTTCTTCTAATTTCACAGAACTTTCAAAATCAGAAAGTGCCAAATCAACATAATGGCGCAATTTATTAAACAATTCAAAACCATCCAATTTCTTATAGGTATTATTCATCTGATGCAACACATACTGAACGTACAAATTTCCACGGGAATGATAAAAAGCCCCATTTTTATCATCAATTTTTATTGCCTCGTTCAGCTGTTCCTCGGCTTCTTTCAAGCGCATCGGATTATTTGCAATAATCAAACGACCATAATGTTGATGGAAATGGGGATTTTTCGGTAATATCCTGACTAGCGTTTCATAAATCTGTTCCTGGAGATTGGGGTTTCCTATTTCCAATATAATCTGAGAAAAACTTTTCTTCTGGTTATCATTCTCTTTTATTTCACCCTCTGTATCCCTTTTAATAAAAATATCCATCATCAATCTAGAAAAACCATCAGATAAATTTCCATTAGAAGATTCGCATTTTCTTAAATCCTCAATAAAACGTATACAAAAGTTTTTATACTGATCCGACTGAAAGTTTTTAAATTTAAGCTGCAATATTTTTTTTGCAGCAATTGGATGACAGATGCGATAGGAAGAATTTACAATATAGATTATACTTGGAAAATTCTCTTGTAATTCTTTTAGCAACTCTCTTCCTGACTGCCTCTCCTTTTTTAACAATTTTCGTGCATATTTAAAACCAAGTCCCTTATTTTCAGTGTAATATGAAATCAGTGCAGTATAGAGAATAATATTCTCCATATTTCCATGTTGTTCCATAAACTGAATTACATCATTTAAATACTCATGAATACCTTGATAATCATCTTCAAATGCATATATACCATAAAAAAACGGAATGCGGAAATCAATCAGATTATTTTCCGCAGTCAGGCTCCCCATACTTTGAATACGTCTTTCACATTCTGCATCATCATAATCTTTCCATTTTTTCATCACCTTTTCATATTTATCGCAGAATAATTCCCCGTCTCTTGCTTCTAAAGTAGAAATCAGCTCATCATTCTCATTACCCTCTTTTCTTATGCTATATACCCTGCACGCATATAGCACACACACCTTTATACCCCTTGTCCGATAAAGAAACTGGTTGACATCATTTTGATCATAATTTCCGTCCAAAAAAATCAACAAATGTTTTCCAGAAATAGCAGAAACACGCAACAGACTCTCATACACATCTTCATCAAGTTTGTTTTTCAATATAAAAGTTGGATATTCCCTTTTTAAATTCCAACAAATAACTCTGCCAAGTATGGACGCTCCAGCTCCTGGAGAATGCTGAATAGAAATTAATATCTGGTCTTTATTTGCATTTTCTAATTTTTGCCGTATCTTATTTTCATAATGTTTAATCTTGTTATGTTTTACGTATAATTCTTCTTCAATTGCAGTCCATGTAATCGGCTCTCCGTAATAAAATTTATATTTTTCACTTTCTGCTAATATATTTTCTCTTCGAATCAACTTCTCATGAACAAAAATTGTATATTGCTCAATGTACTGCTGGTCTTTTCTATCCAACGGAATACCTATACGATTTAACCGGTTAGGTATGTAAATAATATCATCCACTAACTCTGGCAAATATAAACTGCAATACTCAGCAATCATTTCCATACTAATTTTAAACGACATAATATTCAAATTCTCGTAGTCTTCCGGATCCAACTTATACACTCCAGCTTCTGATTCAAGAATAGCAATATTAACCACCACACTTTCTATTGCATCCAACTGATTCAATAAATGTCGTATATACTTATCATCTCCTTTACGGAATCTTGCCCCATCAATTATAAACAAAAGATCATCTTCTGCAACAGAATCTATCATTTTATCAGTAAATTGACTCCAAAACTCCCTATACTTATTTTTCCATTTCGGAAAATTTTCAGTCTGTGAATTTGGATCTGCCTCTATTCCATCAGCATAGAGCCACCATGTACTATCCTTTTTGATGTAATCCCAAGTATTTTCATTATTTGGAATAATATTCCTTAATAATTGCTTTTGTTGCAAGAAATCATCAAATCCTTTTTCCTTACAAAAAGATATAACGCCCGACCAATGTATTTTACCCAGATTCATTGAAATCACATCTGAATAATCCCATTGTCTTCCTAGAATTAAATAATAGCTTTGGCTATTATCAAATCTGCCCGCATAATCCAAAAACCGATTACACTCACTAGTATTTGCACTAATTTCCAAATCACTTTTCCATGCATATACATTGGAAGAAATATAGTTAATTTCTTCTTTAGATAACAACATGCAAACATATAAGCCTTCAAACGCACATCATCTGACACTTTTCTCTTACCTGCATAATTTAATCCAGCTAAAACCCGTGCCATTAAACGCGCATTATGCAGCTGATCAAAATAATTGAATTTATCTGTTATCTTCTTTTCAATCCAACTTTCTTCCCCTTCTGCAATCGCTCGAATTACTCTGCCATCTTTAAAATCAACTTCCTCCCAATCATGTTCTGTAACTTGTTCTACACAATACAACCAATCTGCCAATGATTCTTTTTCCATGTTATGAATCATTAAGCTAAGTTCAAAATATGCAGTATCATAAAATAGCCAACCATCTTCTCGATAAGAAGCCATATCAATGATTGCATAATCACCGTTTTTATTGGACACAAATACATTATTGCCATGAAAGTCTCCATGAATGCAACAAGTCATATTTTCAATTCTTTTATCTATCCACAGAGCATCATCTACTGCATATGCGAATGCATTCGGATAAACTTTATCATATATTGAGATTGTAGAAATATTCTTTAAATGGTTGCCTAATAGGTGTTTTGATAAAAATTCAGCCATAACCCCATCTAAATCCAATTTGTTTTTCAATTGCATTTTAAATAAGTCTGATGGCATAATATGGCCGTCAATGACCCTCCTTTTATTAGTGGATTCCTCTAATATTTCTCCAATTATCTTTCGCACTGCTTCTATTTTTAAGGTGGATTTATATATCGAATAGAAACTTTTATATTCATCACTGCTAATTCCGGCAATTTGAAGGAGCATAACATAATAACCATCAATCTTATTTTTCTCTATACACTTTATAACTTTAGAAAAACAAAAATCCTTTAAATTATTTTCATATTCTTCTGCCTCGCTATCGATTTTTAAAAAGAAATACCCTTTTATTTCTGAATCTCCTTTTAACTCGACCAAATAAACTTCTGCACCGGAAAAACCTTCACCTATTTTTGATTTTACATCTATATTCTCCCTATCCCCGATTCGAAATTTCATAATAATGTTTTCTAACAGCCTGTCCAACCATGTTTCCATAATTTGTCCCCCTAAGTATAATACTATTATTTACCTCAAAGTTGTAATTGGTATTATTTACCATCCGTTCTACAATAGTATACCATAAAAAGAGAAAGCAAAAAATATTTTTTTGTTAGAATCACTCTCCATCAAGTAACAAAGTAAGTCTTAACAGCAACTTTTCCCGCACAATATGGACATCCTGCACCATTGGTTTTGCTATAGACGGCAGCTCTCCATTTATGCCCTATTTCGCATTTCCACCAAACCTTATTATGGGCATTAACCGTCAACTGCTGTGGACAGATTTTCTGGTTTCTGCTATAATCCCATTCCTCAACCAAATCCGGTCAGGCTGTCAAAAGATCATTGTAACCAGTTATAGCATTCCTGCCGCTGCAATATGGACATCCGTTTCCAAGTGTGCGGTTATGGATGGTGGAAAGCCAACTATGGTCTTTATTGCATCTCCACCAGACTTTTTTCTTGCTCCCCGGCGTAAAGTCTTTTGGCAATGCCTCCC
>CAOXUF010000157.1:1062-5652 GCA_948560485.1 uncultured Eubacterium sp. | reverse complement strand
TATTAACCAGGCTTCAAAATAACTGTTTTGATTTCGCTCCAAAAAATATCAATGCCGTAAAAGATGCCATACGCCTTTCCTCCAACGATACTGGAACAATTTATGGAAAAACAGGAACTGGCCGTGTGGATGGCAAAGATGTGAATGGTTGGTTCATAGGATATATCGAAACCGCAAATAATACATACTTTTTTGCCGTCAATATTGGAGCTGACAGTGATGCTGCCGGAAGTGTTGCTGCGGAAATTACGATGTCTATCCTCTCTGACTTGCAAATATGGAAATAGAAAAAAGTGTTTTCTATTTTTGTGGTTAAAACTACTCATTTATGCCCTCCCATCTTACAATTGGGATATCCATTTCCCGCTTTTCTATTGAATTGGAGAGATAGCGAAACGTTCCGTCCTCAAATGGCTCGACCTTAATCACATTTCTGAATGCGAGATCAGAATTGTAATCCGGCCATACTCCATCCACAATGAGCGTAATCGTACCATCCGCATTTTCCATATAGTCAACGACCTCCCCAAAAGGCGGATAGGGGCTGGCATAAATCATTTCATATTCATAGCTGTTACTTTGCTCATCATACCCGCAATTCTCTCTTATCTGTTCTACAGATACCGGAAAGCAGGCAGTCATAATCTTCTCATATTCTTCTGCCGGGATTTTCCAGTTTTGTGTCTTCAAATTTTTGCCTGTGTAAATGCGGTAGATATCTTCAAACATACAAGGCATCAGAATATCTTCCACGTTGCTGCTGTCCCAGTTTGTGACAAGAACATTGTAATTCACATAGCTCAGCCCTGATATGTATTTCTCTGTCAGTTCCCTACAGTTTTCTGAAAGCGGCTCTACTCTCCAATACTGTCTTAAACTTGCATGTGCAATCACATATTCATATGCATAGATAAAATACCCTTTTTCCGTAAGTGTAATCTCAGCTACCTTACTTACCGAAGTTCCTTGTATCTCCGGCATACCGCCCTCCTTCCACCGAACTCCTATATAATAGGTCTGTAATTGCTCTTTTCGATAAATAAAGGTTACTGCCCCAATCAGTCCATCCCGATGGACCTCAAATACTGTAACCATCGAATCCTGACCATCCAAATAATCCGCATAAAACATTTCTATCCCTTCAGGGTTCTGCATATTAGTATCTTCCTCTACACTTATCAAACCAGCCTTCCCTAATTGCTCCACAACCGCTTTCCGTTGTTCGCTTGAGAATTCACTAACACCGGAAGAATAATTTGCAGCATCTGCAATTATCACATCCTTATAGATTTCTTTGACTGATTCCGCTGCCGACAAAACTGTACTCTGCAACTGCTCTTTTTCCTTTTCCGAAATAAGACAATCATCGGATTGCGGTATAAACCAATATACCGAATCTGTAGAAATTTCCATATTGTTTTCTTTTTCCGTTATCGTTTCACTGTCCTTGATTTCCACCGGAGGCTTCCATACCTCCTCTGCCGCCTTTTCCACCTCTGTATACAGCTTTCCCCAGCAGACCGCTCCTGCCATTACCGCAATTAGCAATATCAAAATCGGAAATCCCCATTTCTTCAACAGCCATTTTACATCTTCCATCATTTGCCTCCATAAAGTTCTTCCCATTTCTCTGCTGTCAAACGAGGTGTATACCATGTTTCCTCATAATTATCCTCGGAAGGTATAATTCGATTGGATACATACTGTACTCCGCCATCCTCTAAAGGACGGACTACAACCTCGTGAGCATATACCTTGGAAATACCTGAATGCGGAAATACCACATTCGCTGTAAGTGTAATTGTTCCATTACGATTCTTAGTGAACCCTGTTACTTCCGAATATGGATATTCCGGGTACTCCACTTCTTCAAACCCTCTCGCCTTATATTCATAGGTCATATCCTCTGAATAGTAGACCGTTTTGGATTGCAGCGTTTCACTATTAATATTGAAATATGTCATAATAACGTTTTCAAATTCCTCTTTCGGAATCCGGTAAACCGCACTAACTCCTATGTTGTCATCTGCGGCATAGGGAATATACCCTTCATTTTCTTTTTGATAGAGAATGTCATACATATCATAAAAATTCAGTTCTCCAAAATCATCCTCGCTCCAATCTACAATAAACATATTATTCTGTTCAAAGCTGATTGGAGCAAGATACTTCCGAGTCAGTTCTCTGCAAGTCTTATCCAAAGGCTTCACACGCAATACAGTGTTTTCCTCTGCTCCGCTTAATGTAAGAATATATAATTCTTCCGGAAACCATACTCCTGAAAACACCAGGTATCCCTCTTCCGTATAATTCCAGTATTCTGCCTGATAGCTTCCTGTAACCTCTCTTTGTATATTTCCGTTTTCATACTTGTAATAACTTCTGACCACATCTATACTTCCATCTTTTGTTTGCAGATCATATTTAACAAAACCCGCCAAATAACTGACCTCAATAATGGTTATTTCCGCCTCTTCCTTCGCATCCACCATTTCACAGAACTCCACCACCTGTTTTGATTGCGTCATATTAATCTGGTTCTTACTGTCAACTGCCGGATAGCCATTTTCTCCAAGGCGATTTACAATACCGCGAATCGTTTCCAAATCAGCTAACGTATTTTCTTCTTCTGATTTCTTATAAAGTTCAATGCATATGCTTATAATGTCGTCAGCATCCTCCTCTGATTCTTCCTGAATAGCCTGAACATCAATTACGGTTTCCGAAACTGTATATTCTTCCGAAGGTGCGTCACTGCATCCCGAAGTACTAAACATCAGTGCAAAACTAATTGCTGCTAAACCACTCTTCCAAAACCAGGTTGTTTTTCTGAACAGCATATCCGCTTCCATTAGAATCATTCACAACCCTCCTCGTTCCTTTGTTGCCAATATTCCTGCCGCACATACTGCAGCAGTTACCGCAGCTATTCCTATAACAGCAATCGCAATCTATAGGAGCCTGCTTCTTGTTTTCTTTCGCTTATTTCTGATTTTTCCTTTCTTCATATTGACCTCCATTCATTTTGCTTTGCCGATATGGTCGTGTTCTATTTTCGATGTACGCTATATCTTTATAATATTACACTTGTAAGATTTTGAAGCAAAAAAATTTCATCCATAATCCTGCTGCACTTGTATAAATATTACATCAGTAAGATTTATAAGTCAAGTTATTTTTATATAAATAGTTTGTAGATTCGTCTATTTGCAGATACCCAAACGAACCCATACTATAATGCCCCAAACAATTAAAGATATCTCCAATCAAATTTCGTTTAACCTTGTACCTGAAATATAATTGACAAATGTTTCTTTATTTTCGTGCCATAATACCTGCTTTTGAATTCTCTCTGTTTTTTTGATATGCTATAGCCATTTTTTCCAGTGCACCAAGAGTCTGCTATCTGCGAGTCATTCATCTGACTGACTCGCAGATAGCAGACTTCAAATGAAGTATTTTGCCCTTGTCTAGAGCATTAAAATGCAATATGGATTCTTTTTATGGTTTATTATTCGTGCAGCTCTTAGCTGTACCTTGTATTCCTCCTCTTTCCTGATTCTTTTACAGCTTTGAGCATATCCTTTCTCAAAGACTGACGTTCTTTTTTATCTCTGATACACATACCCCTGAAGCATTGTTCATTAAGGTAGCAAGTTTCACAGATAATAGCATCAATTGACTGTAGCATCAATTCTTCATCAGAAGGCAATACATACTTTTCTATTTTTTTGATGTCTTGAGGATTACGGAGTCCAAAGTCAATCTGCTTTCCATTTCCGGTCTTAATATAACGGTATGGTTCTGCAAAAAATGACAGACAGTCGCCAACACTATATCCCTCAATTCCGTGCTTATCAATCCAAACATGGTCTTCTTTTCCATCAAAGCACATTCCATCTGGATACATGCCTGAAACAAAAATACGCTTGAAGCATACTGCTTTTCCAGTAATGCGTTCAATCTCTCCCTTAAACTCTAAAGGAATATAGTAGTAGCACATTGCAAAATCCCAACGCACGGCTCCTTTTCTTTCGCAAGCTATCATCTGCAAGTCAAGATACTCATTATAAGTTATTTTATCTCCGCCTACTAAATCCTTCTGCATGTCCGGGTCAAAATCAATAATTCCTCCGTAAACTTGCAATCCTGTTTTTGAGCCATAATGGGCTTTCTTGGTTTTAACCCAATCTTCCCAACTGCTCCAGTTCTCGCTTTTGTCCAAGTTAATCATTTGTTTTTACCTCCAAATAAAAAGTACTGTCTTATGACAGTCTGACATTTTACTCAGACCATAACTCAAACACACACTTAGCTATAATTACCGGAAAAATGCTCCTGTATCCTGTCCTGCTGTTTCTCCAGCTTCATAAGCTGCTCCATGCTATAATCCAGTATCTTCTCTTTTCTCTCCCGAATCATAACCTGATAAAATTCTCTCTGTATCGGTTCAGTAAACGGCGTTTCCGCCACCAGCCAGTCGATCTGCTCCATATCTATCCGTTCATAGATACGTCTCCGGGCGGCATTACAGTCCCGGTTTTTCAGGGATGAAATAAAATCAAAATATGAAATCTTTTTTCCGTCTTC
>CAOXUF010000157.1:0-1052 GCA_948560485.1 uncultured Eubacterium sp. | reverse complement strand
TCTTCTTCCACCGCAGATGTGGGATAAACAAATATTCGTCTGTCAATTTCTTCTTCTTTTTCCAGTACATCCTTCATTTCGCCTGACGCAAGCTGCGGATAAAGACAGGAACCGCAGTCATATACAGGAGCAATTTCAGCCGTCTGTTTTTCCTCGTCCACAAGGATGCCCCAGTTCCCGTTATGACGGTCGAAGTTGCCAAGCAGGGCGTCCACTATGAACATATCCAAAAAAATCCCCGCAGTTCCTCCGCCGGAATCAGTTCCTGTTCGCCAATTGCCGTCATAATCGAAGAAAGCTCCGTGCCATATCCGTTCTGTTCACTGTTAATACAGGTATTTTTCAGCTGTGCAAATTCAATCAACTTCTTTCCGTTATCCGTGAAATCACGGCAGGCAACCACCGTTTTTTCTTTCCCCCGCCTGTCCGTATAAGCGCCGAGAAGCGTTTCCTGTACCTTCAATCCAAACATTTCATAGATATGGCAGGCAAGGTATTCGCTGATACAGCTGTTTGTGTAACCCATAGTCTTGCTTCGTCCGGGCACTGGCGGAAATTTCAGCATGCAGCCTTTTTTCTGATAAAGAATATGGACTTTATTCCCGTTTGCACCGCCATATGCCTTAAATTTATTGACTTCGCATGGCGTAAAATCAATCATCCGCTGCCTCCTCTCCTCCAAACAGATATTTTTTCCGCAGATAATCTGCCTGCTCTTCTGTAATCCTGTCTCCCCACCGGCATGCATTGATAGAACCATACAGTTCCCCCCCAAAGGCAGTCCATATGGGATACCTGCTCTTTCTCTCCTTGGACAAATTCATCAATGGCATGCTGCAGGCTATCCGGCAGTCCTGTTTCCAAATATTCTTTATCTTTTGGTTTTCCATCCCCGCCCATGCGATCTCCCGTTTCCAAAAGCAGTAACTCCTCCATACTGATTTTCAGCGCCTTTGACAGCTTGGAAAGTGTTGCCGCGCTGCACTGCTCAAATTTTGTTCTGCCGGAACACAGATCCGACAGGATTGCCCACGGCACCCCGCTCTTTTCTG
>CAOXUF010000156.1:2414-5654 GCA_948560485.1 uncultured Eubacterium sp. | reverse complement strand
GTGATGAAGATTGCACAATCAAATGCTGCTCCGTATGCGGTACGGAAAAGTATACGTTTAGAAACATATCTACACTTCTAGTAAAAAACAAAAAATATTTGGCAGGAAGACATATGCAAGCAGATAATCCTTTAATTAGTGTAATTGTGCCAGTTTATAATGAGGAGCGATATTTACAATGCTGTATACAGAGTATCCGGGAGCAAACATTCAAGCAGATTGAGATAATTATAGTTAACGACGGTTCAACAGATAATTCTGGAAAAATATGTGATGGTTTTGCGGCAGCGGATAATCGTATTCAGGTGATACACAAAAAGAAAGGCGGTTTGGTATTAGCCAGAAAGACTGGCATCAAAGCCGCTTCAGGTAAGTACATTGCCTACGTAGACAGTGACGACTGGATTGAACCGGATATGATAAGCCGTTTATACAATGCAATTTCAGAGCAGGATGTAGATATTGCTATATGTGGATATTACGAGGATACCGGAAGCAAAAGCAAAACAGTATACCATGGCATAAAGGAAGGACGATACGATAAAAATGCGCTGATGAAAGATGTTTATTCACGAATGATAGTGAATTCAGATTTTTTTGAATGGGGAATTATTCCTGGCGTTGTAGCAAAGCTTTTCAAAAAGGAAAACATAGAAAGATTTCAATTTGAGGTTGATGAACGAATAACCATGGGGGAGGATGCTGCTTGCATTTATCCATGCCTGCTTTCCTGCGGCAGTATTTATGTCATGCATGAATGCCTGTATCATTATAGGCAAGTATTAACCTCCATGGTCAGACAAATCGGGGATCCGGTTTTAGAACGCGTACAGTACAAGATAATGTACCAATATACAAAAGGCAAGCTCATAGGTTTGCGTAATATTTATGATTGTATAGAACAATGGGATGAATATGTTTTATTTCTTATGTTTCAACGTGCAGATACTCTGTATAAGGGTATTGACAAACTGGACTTTCTTTTCCCATACCCAAATATAAAACGTGGGGAAAGAATTCTTTTATATGGAGCCGGGACTTACGGGCAGAGACTATACCATTATATAAGGAAAACAAATTTTTGTAAAATAGCAGGATGGGCCGACCGGAATTATGAAGAACTCAGGAAACTGGGACTTAAGGTTGATTCTCCTGGCATCATACCGGAAATAGAATATGATCATATTGCAATTGCAATTACATACGCAAAAGCACGACAGGACGCATATAAGGAGCTATCATCAAAATATGGGAAAAACAAACTGGCAGTGATTGATATAGATTTGATAATGTCTGGAGAATCAAAAACTGCTTTAGGATTATATGAATAATAATTTGGACTGACAGGGAGTATACCAAATAAAATGCAAAATGGAACAAAAAAAGTAAGTGTTATTGTACCCGTATATAATGTAGCACCTTATATTGACCAGTGTATGGAAAGTATCTGCGGGCAAACATACAAGAATTTGGAAGTCATTATTATATATGATGAGTCTTCCGATGCAAGCTTGGAGCGGTGCAGACAATGGGCAGATTCAGATCATCGTATCCGTCTGCACATTAATCCGAAAAGAAAAGGATTAGGTTTTGCAAGAAATGTGGGATTGCACATAGCAGAGGGGGCTTATGTGGTCTTTGTGGATTCGGATGACTGGCTGGCAGAAGGATTTATAGAAAAGTTATATCATACAATTGAAGAAACGGGAGCAGATTATGTTTCAAGCGTAGGATATTACTGTGCGGAAAATAACGAAGTTATCCAAAGGATTACTACTTTGCCGGCTGGAACGTACGATGATGACATCGGCAGGCTTTTTATACTACTTAAGGAAGCTCCGGCGGTCTGGAAAAAAATATATAACATGGAATGGCTGATGAAAAATGAACTGTTCCAACCGGAAACTTTTTATTACGAGGATTGGGGATATGATATTGCATTAGTTCTCCAGACCAGAAAAATCGTATTAATTCCAGAGATAGGGGTTTTTTATCGGTTTAATCCAAACAAAGCTCTCCCAAGCAATATGATGGTTGCTGTTTATAAAGATTTTAGGAAAACCATAGAATTTGGGCTGAGCGAGCTGCGAAAGAGAGGGATCTTTGACAAATATTCCCTGGCTATTGAAAAATACATTTTACATGATCTCAATTTAAGAGAACTGGAAGCGGAGAAAGCCCAAAACACCGATGCCTTGGAAATTCTCTCTCATATTAGGGAGGATATACTCGAAAAAAAGTTTGGGTATCAGGATACCAACCTGTTTCAAAGATATATTTGCATGGGGAGTTTTTCGTTGCGATGGATTATGCAAAGTTCTGCTATATTTGAGAAAAATCTGGAGCATTTTGCTTTTTCCAGCCTTATCTCCGCTTTCACACCAGGGAAAAATATTGCAGTTTCTCATAAAAATTTTTTCAGAAAGCAGCAAATTGAACAGGATATTTCCGGAGCATTTTACAGTACCATAAAGAACCTGTCCGTAATAACTGTTTTATTTCTTGATTTCATGGAAGAATGCAATAACATATACCAACTAGGGGAAAATGCTTATATGACGGAGAGCGAGGCATTTCTTGATGCAGAAAAAATCTCAGCAGAATCTAACAAAAGGATTTTGTCTGGTTCAAAAGAATTTATGGAGTTATGGAAGGAAAAGTGTCTCGATTTTATAGATATACTGAAGCAGAAAAAAGAATATCTGACAATCATCGTAGTGGCAAACAGGATGTCAGAGAAATATGGAGATTTTAACAGAACAGAACCCTTTAGCCAGGTCAAGGATATTAAAGAAAAAAATAAGATGATTTCTAACATAGAAGCCTTCTTTCTGAGCAAATGTGAAGAAAAAGGTATTCATGTTGGAAAGATTTCCCTTCCTGAACAATATTGTTTCACGGATGCAACCTTTGAATATGGATGTAAACCACAATATATGAACAAAGCGTTATATGGAGATATGGGATACAAAATTTATGAAATGTTCCGCAAAAGCTCTTTTAAAAATGTTTTATTTGAAAGACAGCCTTAAATTAAAGGGAGATAAACAGCAATTGTTATGGAGGAGATTTGCATGATCGATTTTTGTAGAAATGTAAAGAAGAAGATATACATTTATGGATGTGGCAGAAAGGGGAAATTACTGTATCGGCATTTGATAAAAAATCATGTTGATCTATGTGGTTTCATTATCTCTGACGGACAGGAAAAACCAAGCGAGAGCGATATACCTGTTTACT
>CAOXUF010000156.1:1494-2404 GCA_948560485.1 uncultured Eubacterium sp. | reverse complement strand
GATAGATGCCAAAGACGCTGCAATTCTTATAGGTGTCAGTTATGTATTTTTTAATCAAATATTTCCAGGAATTATGAAGAAAGGAATTTCCGATATTTATTTCTTTAATGGCCATGAAAATTATGTAGAATTGCAGAAGCATGATACATGGTTTTTTGAAAAACATGAGAATGAAGAAGAAATGTACCAGGATACTAACGTTGCATATAAGATGGCGCAAAAAATTTTCAAGTTTCTTATTGACAGCGGCGTTGAGATTAATAGTGCAATAGACATCGGAGGAGGGTTGGGTGTATGGCTTAGAGCTTTGAAGGATTTAAATCATGCCAATATATTAGTTTTGGACGGCAGTGATGTTGACCGATCAAAGTTTCTTTGTGCAAATGAATTTCGCAAGTGTGATTTGTCTAACTATGACATGAGCGGAATAATTCAAAAAGTGCATGGCAGATTTGATATTGCAGTGACAATTGAGGTGGCAGAGCATTTAGATGAAATATGCGCAGAGGCATTTATTGATAATTTATGCACGGCAGCAGATATAGTATTATTTTCAGCGGCTATTAAATGCCAGGGCGGTAATCACCATGTAAATGAGCAGATGCAGTCTTATTGGGCAGATAAATTTTTGCAGCGAGGCTATAAACCACTGGATTGTATCAGGAAAACCTTCTGGAACGATAGTGATATAGACTTCCTAATAAAGCAGAATTGTATTCTATATGTAAAGAATAGCAGATATGAGGAGCTAAGCGACAAATTAAAGCCCTCAGATCTTCCGTTAGATATTGTACATCCGGAATTATACCTTTTGAAAATTACAGATTTTCAAAACGGACTTTTTTAAACCATAACAGGAGAAGAATATGCATTTATACATTTGGGGAATTGGAAACAGTACGACAGATTT
>CAOXUF010000156.1:332-1484 GCA_948560485.1 uncultured Eubacterium sp. | reverse complement strand
GATTTATTGCGTTTAGGAGTAAGGGAGGATGTGGAAGGCTTTATCGAAACAAAAGTTTCTACGCCATATTTTCAATCAAAGCCAGTTAAAAATCCAAGTGAAGTACATAACTATGATGTAATAATTGTTCCCAGTACATATGCAGAGGAAATCTATTCTTACGCGAATGAACTGCAAATGGATATGAATAAATTTATATTTCTAAACTTCTGCTACCCAATGGTCAAATACAATAATAGTGTATTAGCATTTCAGGTTTTAAGCGAAATAAATTACCAACGCTATCTGATCGCGTATAATTTTCGTGAAAAAAGTTTTTATGTTCAGGATAGAGAAAAATATATTCAAATGAATAAAAGGCCGTCTTTTGACATTCATCAAGAAGATGAACGCCCTATTCTCACGGATAAATATGTTGAAATGGGATGTGTCCACCAGTATTTTTGGCAGGATCTTTGGGCAGCTAAATTAGTATATAAAAATAAGCCTGCTAATCATTTTGATATTGGTTCAAGATTAGATGGGTTTATATCCCATATTCTTGCGACGGGAATACCGATAAAGGTTATTGATGTACGGCCGTTTCCAGTCAAAATTCCAGGAATGGAGACAATAGTTGCCGATGCTACAATGCTTCAGGAAATTGAGAATTCCAGTATCGAAAGCTTATCAGCGCTTTGCTCGTTAGAACATTTTGGTTTAGGCAGATACGGAGACGAAATTAATCCAGAAGCGTGTTTTCAATGTTTTAAGCAAATTCAGAAAAAGGTTAAGCCAGGGGGGAAAATATATATATCAGTTCCAATTGGGAAAGAAAAAATACAATTTAATGCACACAGAATTTTTTATGCGTCTACAGTTATTGAAAATTTTAATGAATGCCAACTCTTAGAGTTTTCAACATGTGATGAAAAAGAGATTAAAAGAAATACTCCAATTAATAAATATGATGAGAATGATAATTCAGGAGAAATATTTGGCCTTTTCTATTTTCAAAAAAGGAAGGTAGCACGTAAGTTTGAAACAAATAAGTAGAGGACAGCCAAGAAATAAAGGGCATAGCAATCAAACCATCTTAATAGGTGGTTTTGAAAACTGAATATAGACACAACACCTAATCAGGTAACAGGAATAGCATCATCCTTAATGGTG
>CAOXUF010000156.1:0-322 GCA_948560485.1 uncultured Eubacterium sp. | reverse complement strand
GGACGTGATTCAAGAAAGCCTTCTGGTGTATATGCTTTTAAATCTGTTAGTATGTGCCAGATAGCGGTCAGGATCATACGGCAGATTGCAATGATAGACTTCTTGTGGCCACGGCGTGCTTTTATACGGCGGTAACGGGTGGCAAATTCAGGATGTTTCTTCGATTTGATTAAAGCATTTGCAACTTGCACCAAAACTGGTTTGAAATAGGAACCAGCACGGGAAATCCTAGTGGACTTAATCTTGCGGTTGCTTTGGTCGTTACGGGGACAACATCCTGCCCATGAAACGAGGTTTTTAGCTGTGGGGAAGACAGACATAT